>CAYPKQ010000005.1:0-28434 GCA_964411355.1 uncultured Lachnospiraceae bacterium | reverse complement strand
GGCTACGGATATAATGTAAAATATCTTTATGCAAAGATAAGCGAGATACTTGGTGTAAATTGCAATTTTAAGGCTGTTATCATAGGTGCGGGAAACCTGGGAAGAGCACTTGTGAGAAATCCCATGTTCACCAAAAGAGGTGTTTCCACCGTTGCCATGTTTGATATTGATAAGAGCATAATCGGAGGAACCTTTGCGGGGGTTACTGTTCATCCAATGGAGGAGCTTGAAACATTTTGCCGCAAGAATTCCATTGATATTGCTGTACTGACGCTGCCCAAGGAGTGTGCCCAGGACATTGCATGCAGACTTTGCAGTGCGGGAGTTCACGGAATATGGAATTTTACAGGTAAAGAGCTTGATATGCTCATAAAGGATATAAAGGTCGTAAATGTTCACCTCGGAGACTCGCTGATGACGCTTTGCTATGAGCTGAATATTTTGCGAGAGAAAAATGAGGATAAATAATTCTTGAGAGGATAAAAGTGAAACTGACTTTTAATTACGGAAAAGGTGTGGCGGTGATTCCCGCCGCCGCTATCGAGAAAATAGATAAGGCTTCTAAAAAGGATATCAAGCTCCTTCTCATTCTCGCATCCGAGAAGGTTAAAAATGCAGAGGAGCTTGCCGCCTTATCGGGGCTGAGGCGAGAAGAGGTTGAAAGCTCGCTTGCTTTTTGGCGGGGGGCGGATATAATCGAATTTGAGGATGGCGATATAACATCATTGCCGCTCGAAAAGGATAAAAGCGAAGAAAAAGACGCACCCGCAAGCTCAAAGAAGCTGAGGAGCGAGGATTCTCTTCCAAGATATACCACGGATGAGCTTAACTCTCTCCTTGAAAAAAGAGCGGAATATAAATTCCTTATCGGAGAGTGTCAGCAGCTTTTCGGAAAGATGTTCAACCCCTCCGAAATAAATATCATTGTTGCTCTTTCCGACTATCTTGGGCTTGACAGCGAGTACATTCTGGTGCTTTTTGCCCATCTTGGCAAGAAAGAGCATAAATCCGTGCGCACTGCAGAGAAAATGGCTCACCGTTTTCTTGACGAGGGCATTACGGATGCTGTGACCCTTGGCGAGAGATTGCGTTTTCTTGAGGGTCTTGAAGAGATCGAAAACAAGGTGCGCACGGCATTCGGCATAAATTCCAGAGCACTTACCAAAAAGGAAAAGACCCTTATCGAAAAATGGATCTCGGAATATCATTTCGGCTTTGATATGATCGAAAAGGCCTATGAGCTTACGGTTGACAGCACAGGAAAGGCGTCACTTCCCTATGCGGGGGCTATACTTGACAGATGGCACAGCGAGGGAATAAAGAATATCGAGGATGCCGAAAAGAATATCGGTGAGCATAAAAAGAAAGCGTCAGAGGGTGCAGAGAGCGACAGAGGAAGCTTTGATACCGACGAATTTCTTGAGGCGGCGCTTATGCGAAGCTTTGATAAAAAATAAGGAGGCAATATGGGATATAGCTCCGAAAACGTCAAAAAAATAAAAGAGCTTTATGAAAATAAATATAAGATAGCCGAGGAGAGGGCAAAGGCAAGAAGAGCGGAGCTTTGGGAGACGATTCCCGAGGTAAAAGAGCTTGATGATGCAATATATGCCCTTGGGCTTGCGGGTGTCAGAGAGGCTGTTGGCGGCGGTGACGATGCGGCAAAAAGGATACTTGACCTAAAGGAGCAGAGTCTTGAGCTTCAAAAGGCACGGGCGGAGCTTCTTATTTCAAAGGGCTACCCGGCAGACTATTCCGCAGTTCAGTTTGAATGTAAAAAATGCGGTGACACCGGATATACCGAAAGCGGAATGTGCGACTGTATGAAGAAGGCACTTATCATGGCTTCATACGAAAGCTCCGGACTTGGTAAGCTTATGAAGCAGCAGACATTTGAGTCTTTTTCACTGGATTATTACCGCCAGAGTGCTGAAAACTATGAAAAGATGAAGCACAATTTTGAATACATAAAGAGCTTTGCAGAGGATTTTTCCACCGAAAAATGCGTAAATATCGCAATGTTCGGCGGCACGGGTCTTGGAAAGACGCATCTTTCAACGGCGGCTGCAAAGTCTATTATTGATCGTGGCTTTGACGTGCTTTATGTCAGTGCTCTCGGAATGATAAGCGATTTTGAAAAGGAACGCTTCGGCAGCGGATATTCGGATACCGAGGTGGATAACCTGGGCAGATATTACGATTGTGACCTGCTTATCCTTGACGATGTAGGAACAGAAGTGACAAATCAGTTTACCGTTTCTGTGCTTTATAACGTGATAAACACAAGGCTTTCGAAGGGACGATCAACCGTTATCAGCACAAATCTTACCCCTGCCGAGCTTCGTTCGAGATATTGGGACAGAATTGCAAGCCGAATTTTCGGTGAATATATCCCTCTTGTGTTCGAGGGGACGGATGTAAGAATGCAGAAGATTCGAAGAAAATAAAAGGTATAAAAAATCGGTATGTGCAAAGAATAAGCACATACCGATTATATTTTTTGGAGGAATTAAAAATGGAAAAAACCCCCGAGCTTTTATGTTATATTTATAAGAATGTTAAAATGGGCTCAGATGCAATTGTTGACCTGCTCCCAAAGGTTGAGGATTCCAAATTCAAGACTGCGCTTACAGAACAGATGCACGGATATGAAAATTTCGCCCATGAAGCTGAAAAGCAGCTCACCCCAATGGGTATAAAGCCGAGAGAAGAGCCGATGATGAAGAAGGCAATGTCAAAAATGGGAATTGCCATGAATACCATGATGGACCCTTCCGTCGGTCACATGGCGGAAATGCTCATCAAGGGCTCAACAATGGGCATAACAGACATGACAAAGCACGTCAGAGAATTTGAGGGAGAGGGTTGCCCCGACGAGGCACTGAAGCTTGGCAGAGATCTTATAACCTTTGAGCAGAACAATATTGAAAAAATGAAAACTTTTTTATAATTCTCAATAGACGAGAGACCTGAAATTCTTTATTCTGTGGAAGGTAATAAGGTCAACATTGTGTGCGCAATTAGCCGCAGGGCTTCCGGATCTTGAAACGAGAACAAGGTCATCCCCGTCGATCTCCATTGAAGCATAATGCCTTGATTCCTTTTCCGTGTCACCGATGGCTACCATTCCCGCAAAGCACCAGTCAACAAGATTTTTTGAGAATGAAAGCTGCATTCTGCGTCTTTCGTCATAAGGAAGATTGAAGCGGTCGGCGGGGAGAAATTCTTTTCTCGTCATACTGTCGGTTGACTGAGTTGAAAGAAGCCAGAAAAGCTGAGTTTCCTCGTCCCATGTGATATGAAACCTCATCTGACCGCCCGGAAGCGGCAGATAAATTACCTTCTTGCCCGAGGGATTGACCTCGGGCACTATTTTTATTATCTCTTTTCCGTCCTTTTCTTCGATAACGGCTTTCATAAGCGCACCGTAACCCGTCCATGAGGTGTGGGCGCGCATCAAAATATGAAAGGTCTTTCCGCTTGGATCGTACCAATAATGCTTTTCGTCCTTGATCCTCACAATATTTGCTTCAAGCCATCCGCTCATGTTGTCTGTGGTAGTGCCTTCGGGATATTCGTTTTTGTGAAGTGTTGTGGGGAAGAACGGAATGCCGTGAAGATCAAGTTCATCCTCTTTTATCACATCTCTGAAGCGTACCTTGTCGGAAAACACCCAATTTTCTCTTTTGGTGAGATCATCGCCGATCCTTGTGCGGAGAAGGACAGGCGCAAGAGATGAAACATTCCATCCGTCTCTGATCTCCCCGTCTTTATTTACAAATGTTTCAATGATAAGATTGATATATCCGTTTTCAAACCAGATATTTGTTGCGGAGGCGTGCCAGTGCTCGTTTTCCGTCAGATAATGACCCATATCCCAGCTTTCACCGCCGTCAAGGGAACGGTAAATTATCAGATCATCGCAATGTCCGATAAGATATAGTTCATCATCGGATTCAAAAATTACCGCATGATAAAAATTGCGTCTTGCAACCATTCTCCATGTCTCGCCCTTGTTGTCCGAAACAAATATCTGACCGATGTTGAATTTTCCGCTGATGGGATGGGGAATAATGTCCTCACTTTTGCTGAAAAAACCGCTGTTTTCCTCATTTTTTGTAAAAAGATCGTGAGAAACAACATATCTGCCGTTTTTCATAACGCAGATGGCAGGTGTCCCCAAATACGTATTCTCCGGATTTGGAGATTTGTAAACAGTAGTAAAATCGTTAGCCAAAAGATTCATAATAATTCTCCTATTATAATTTTAATTATGTTCCGAATATGAAAAGCTTGCAATATGACATATATTCTCTGACAAGAATGGTATAGAGAGTATATATTCCCGTGTCGGGGGCGGGATAGAAATACGCTTTGTCCATATCAACTCCAAGGCGGGAGCAGAGATATTCAGCTCTCGGGAGGTGGAAATTAGTTGTTACTACCGCAAGTGCATCCCACTCTGTGTTTTCAAGGAGCCTCATGGAATTTTTTATGTTTTCGATGGTGTTTGTCGCCTTGTCCTCAAGTATTATCCTCTCGGGAGAGATCCCCTTGTGGGTAAGATAATTTTTCATACAAAGAGCCTCGCTTATCGGCTCGTCATTTCCCTTACCGCCGCTGACGATGCAGATGATATCTTCTCTTTCTTCCATCATTTTGTATGTGGTGTCAAGACGGCGGCGCAGCACTTTTCCGGGCTCACCCGTTGCCTCGACCTTTGCTCCGAGTGTAAGGATCACGGTGTTTTCCGGCAGCTCGGTAAGTGGCAATGTATTGTTCTCCTGCGAAAAAATATATCCGCAGAGGAAAATAAAGCTCACTGCGTAAAAAGCAAGCCCGAAGGCGTATATTGAACGAATAAAAGGATAAATTTTGCCGAAAATCTTTTGCAAAAATCCTTTTTTATGTAGAAAAAACAAGAGCGGAACAGCAATCACAACAGCAAAAGCCACAATATAGGGCAAAGTTCCTTCGCTCCAGATAAAAAGCTTTATAAGGTACAAAAAATAGTTTATAAACATGAAGGCAGAGCCGATGGAGATAATTATATCGAGAATTTTATTGTATTTTTTCATTTTACCTCCGTGAAAAGATGATTCAATTAGTATTATATCATAAAGAAAAACCTTTGTCAATAAATTTCATTGACAAAGGCTGCTCGTTGGTGTATAATTTAGTGGATAAAGGCATAGGGCGGGAGAAGGGCGGTGATTCTTTCGCTGTATTCGGGAGAGGCGTTATCCTCCATATGCATCATATAAAGTGCTCCCATAGAGGGGTCAACTCCGAGCATTGCCGTATGTGCGGCATGAAGAGTTCGCTCCGAAACATTCTTTTTTAGAGATTCGGGATAAATTCCGGCACTTTTCAGAACTGCAGATACGGTTTCGGGGAAGGAATCATCCTCGCAGCGGTTAAGGATGAGTGCGCAAAAGGCAACCCGCAGTGCGTAGCTTTCATTTCCGAAAAGCTCCTCACAGGCAGATGAAAGAAGCGCGAGGTCGCTTTTCTCGGAAACAGAAAGGTCTGCGCCCACGCTTTGAACAAGCTCGGTCTCGGCTATATACGGCTCAAAGCCGCACAGCTCGATTGGCACATCGGGAACGCTCTCGTATTTTTCCTGTTTTGAAAGCGGCAAAAGCAAGAGGGAAATTGCAAGCGACGCAATGCAAAAAAAGCAAATGGCATATTTTACATCGCTTGGAGTTTTTTTCGTGATTTCTCTGATTTTTTTAATAAGCATGTAAGCACTCCAACATTTTTTTATATTGTTCCCAATTTTTAAGCTTTTTAAGCTCTTAATTTTTTATAAAGTGAGATTTAAAATGGAAAGACAGATCAAGATCAAAATAATTTCAAAGCAATATGAGCTTTCTAAGATGCTCATGGACAAGCTCTTTGAGGAATTTGAAGAGCAAATCGACGATGAAGATGACGCACTCCAAAAGAATGAAGAGGAGGATACCCTTGAGCTTGGTGCAGAGGGTTATATTTCCGACGATGGCGAGAGGATCGAAATAAGCTATGAGGAAAGCGAGCTTACCGGTATGGAGGGCGCTTCGACAACCCTCTCGTTTGATAAAAGCAACCCTGCTCTTGTGACCATGCTACGAGGCGGAAGCGTTACTACTGCAATGGTTTTCGAGGCGAAAAAGCGTCATATATGTGTTTATGAAACTCCGTATATGCCTTTTGAGCTTTGCATACATACCCTTGCGGTGAAAAACGAGCTTTTGACGCACGGACTTCTTTATCTTGATTACGTTGTGGAATTCAAGGGCGCAGAGGCCGAAAGAACAAAATTCACCATGACGATCGAAGAAAAAAAGCCCGCTCCCGAGCCGCTTGATGAATATGACAATGTGTGAATAATATAAAACAAGTCAAGGTCAAACCAAATGACCTTGACTTGTTTTTTAATTATTGATAAGTTATATTGCAAATCGTTTTACTTTATTTTACACTGTCAAGTGCCGCACCGATATGGTCAAAATAGTTTTCAGTACCAACCGCATCATAAAATCCGGATTTCTTCATAACTGCAAGAGGCTGTTTTTCCACATGTGCAAGAAGAAGCTTGATATTCTTAGCCTTACATTTATCATATAGCGCTTCAATGGTGTACATTGCAGTTGAATCAAGAGAGTTTACCGCTCCCATGCGAAGGATCAGATATTTTACTCCCTCGTCCTCAAGGACTATTTGAGAAATTTTATCCGAAACGCCGAAAAACATCGGGCCGCAGATGTCATAAACTCTAACTCCGTCGGGGATGGGGGGCATATCTTCGCTGTTTTCCCATTTTCTCACCGAGCTTTCATCGCTCATTCTCTTAAGGAAGAGGATAGCTGCAAGCAAGAGTCCAACCTCAATTGCAACAACAAGGTCAAATACCACAGTAAGAACAAAGGTCACTACCATAACGAGAGTATCGCTGAGGGGGGCTGTTTTTACAGTGCGTACGAACTTGCGCCATTCGCTCATATTGTATGCAACCATAAAGAGGATGGCTGCGATGGCGGGCATTGGGATGAGACCTGCCAGGGGCATAAGGAAGAGGAGAACAAGGAGGAGCACAACAGAATGAACCATACCTGCAACAGGTGTTCTGCCACCGTTTTTGGCATTTGCAGCCGTTCTTGCAATGGCGCCCGTTGCCGGAATACCGCCAAAGAATACAGATGCAATATTTGCCGCTCCCTGCGCTACAAGCTCGGCATTGGAATTATGCTTTGAACCCACCATTCCGTCGGCAACGACGCACGAAAGAAGCGACTCTATTGCCGCAAGGATGGCAATGGTGAAAGCACTCGGAAGTACTGCTTTTATTTTTTCCATGCTGAAATCAAAGCTGCTAAAATCCACGCTCGGAAGTCCACGGGGGATGGTATAAAGCTCACCGATGGTGAAAACTCCCTCGTCAAGTCCGGGAATAATCTTCACCATAAGCGCACCCACAATGACCGCAATAAGAGAGGGCGGAATACGCTTTTCAAATTTAGGATAGATAATGAGGATTGCAAGACAGACCACACCCACAAGCAGTGCTTGCCATGAAAATGTACCCATGGCATGGAAATTTGCTTCAAGCTTTTCGATAGCCTCAATGGGTTTCACACCCTCGGCATATGTAAGACCTAAAAAGTCCTTTATCTGACCGATAAGGATGGTAACTGCAATACCGGATGTGAAGCCGGTGGTTATGGTAAAGGGGATAAACTTTATGAGACTGCCGAATTTGAAGATTCCCATAAGGATCAGCAAAATTCCCGCAATGACGGTTGCAATGAAGAGTCCGTCAAGTCCGTTTACGGCAACGATGCCCGCAACTATGGTTGCAAATGCCGCCGTGGGTCCGGCTATCTGAATTCTGCTTCCGCCGAGAAGAGAGGCTACAAAGCCTGCGGCAACAGCGGTATAGATGCCCATTTCGGGAGCAAC
The DNA here is from genome assembly GCA_964411355.1 of uncultured Lachnospiraceae bacterium. GTDB lineage: Bacteria > Bacillota > Clostridia > Oscillospirales > CAG-272 > SIG710. The sequence goes on along the minus strand of CAYPKQ010000005.1, from coordinate 20,490 downwards.
TCCCGATGCCAGTGCAAGGGCAATTGAAAGGGGAAGGGCTATTATTGCAACGATAATACCTGCAATAAGGTCGGAAACGAATTGCTTTCCGCTGTAATTTTTAATTACGGAAAAGAATTTTGGCTTAAGATAGAAATTACTCAAAAATCAACATCTCCTTATAATTCAAAATGCCTACATATTATAGCACGCAAAAATGCGATTTTCAATGATATTTTTCGATAAAAAACGATTAAAAATATCATTAAAACAGCATGATTTTCAACAAAAAGATCAATTATCAGGCTTTGCGAATTTGCACAGCTCCTCGTCTATCTCACGTCTGACCTGACAGACCTCTTCATAGAAAATTCTTGCAGGTATTCTTTCCGCTCCGTGTCCGAGGACTATCATCTGCTCAAGATTATCCGAGGTTGCAACTCTTACCCTGTATTTTTTTGCCATTTCAAGGGTCACCCGCTCGATATATGCATCCGCTGTTTCCGCTTCTTTTGTATATACAACGTGAATTCCGCCGTGCTTTTCAACCGAGCCGCGTCCACCTGTAACCTTATAGGCATCAAAAACGAGAATGACGCCGCAGTCACGGTAGCCCCGGTAGTTGCAGAGAATGTCGGTGAGCAGCTTTCTTGCAAGATTGAGGTTATCCTCTGCGATCTTTTTGAGCTCATCCCAGGCGAAAATGATATTATATCCGTCAACCAAGAGATATTCGGGCAGATAAGCCTTTGAAGGCTTGGGCTTTTTCGGCTTATCCTTATTATAATCCCGAATGATTCTTTCGGGGGGCAGTGCTCTTTTCTTTATTGGACCGAAGGTTCGCTCAAAGATCGCCTTAAGCTCCTTATCCATAATGGCGTTTTCCTCATAGGAAAGCTCTTTTTTGTTTTTTGCACTTTCGCCGCCCATAATGGCATCGGAAAGCGGATCTGAATCACTTATATCTTTTCTGTAAAAATCCTCGATGTGCATATGGGCTTCAACCTCGTCCCATTTTACAAGGAAGCCTGCACCTGCCGCACAAAATACCGAATCTGCGCTGTTTTCGGGATCTCGCTCCGCATCATATCCGATCTCGGTGAGGACATTTTCCGCATTGTGACATTTTTTGTAGCCGCCGAAATTGAGTGTTAAGCGTCCTTTGCCCTTGGTATATGCACTTACGTCCTTTGCATAGCTTCTCATTTCTCTGACGGGGGCAGATCCGCAGAGAAGCATATATCCTTCGTCTTCGATCTCGGGAGGTGAAAAGCTTCCGTTCATAAGCCCGATATCGGATATGGCTCGCCCTATATTTTCCTCGGGAACGGTGAGTCTGAAATCATAATAAGGCTCAAGAAGGACGCTTTTTGCTCTCATAAGTCCTTGACGGATGGCTCTGTAGGTCGCCTGCCTGAAATCTCCGCCTTCGGTGTGCTTTTTATGTGCTCTGCCTGCCATGAGAGTGATCCTCATGTCGGTTATTGGCGATCCCGTCAGCACTCCAAGGTGTTGTTTTTCACCGAGATGGGAGAGGATAAGCCTTTGCCAATTCTTTTCAAGCTGATTTTCGCTGCAAAGGGTGTCAAAGCTGAGACCGCTGCCCTCGCCCGTGCCCTCAAGCATCAAATGCACCTCGGCATAGTGACGGAGAGGCTCAAAGTGACCTACACCAAAGGCTTCGCCCTCGATGGTTTCTTTATAAACGATATTTCCTTCGTCAAAATCCACATCTATTCCGTGTCTGTCAAGAATGACGCGCTTAAGGACTTCAAGCTGAACCTCGCCCATGACCTTGACGTGAATTTCTCCGAGCCTTTCATTCCATAAAGATGAAAGCCCCGGATCCTCCTCCTCAAGACGGCGAATAAAGGAATAAAGCTCAACTACATTGCAGTCGCCGGGAGGGATTATTCTATATGTGAGAACAGGCTCAAGGACGGTTTCGGGAGCTTCCATCTCGATTCCTATTCCCTGACCTCCGTAGGTGGATTGGAGTCCTGTAACGGCGCATATCTGCCCCGCCATCACCTTCTCGCATGGCGTGAATTTTGAGCCGGAATATATCCTTATCTGATCGACCTTTTCGCTTTTATCCTCGCCAAAACTGAGAACTGTTTTTGCCGAAAGAGAGCCGCCCGTTATCTTCATGTGAGTTAGGCGGTTTCCGTTTTCGTCTCTCGTGATTTTATAAACCTTTGCGCCGAATTTTTCGGAATATTTCTTTTGAGACGTATATTTTTCAATGGCTTCAAAAAGCTCGTCAACGCCAATGAGCTTCAATGCAGAGCCGAAAAAGCATGGGAAAAGACGGCGTGTGGCGATAAGCTCTTTTATTTTTGCGTCAAGCTTTTCGGAGGAAAGCTTTCCTTCAATATAATCGTCAAGAAGCTCCTCGGAGAGAAGAGAAATCTCCTCTGCCATGTTCTCGCCCGAAAAATCGACGCACCCGTCGCCGAAGCGATCCTTGAGAGCTCGCATAGTAACTTCTTTTATAGGGGAGGGAAGGTCTGTTTTATTTATGAAAATAAAGGTGGGTATCCGATAACGGGTAAGAAGCTGCCAGATGGTTGAGGTATGCGCCTGAATACCCTCGGAGGCACTTATAACGAGAATGGCATAATCAAGCACTCGCAGAGTTCTTTCGGCTTCGCCCGAAAAATCCACGTGACCCGGGGTATCAAGGAGCGTCATCTGACAGTCGGGAGAAAAATTAAGCAGTGCCTGCTTTGAAAAGATGGTAATTCCTCGCTCCCGCTCCAGCGAAAAGGTGTCGAGAAAGGCGTCCTTATGGTCAACTCTGCCAACCTTTCTTATAGTTCCGCATTTAAAGAGCAATGCCTCGGAAAGAGTGGTCTTTCCCGCATCAACATGGGCAAGAATGCCGAGAGTTAGTCTTTTCATGGCACTTTTTCTCCTTTCTGTGGTGATACGGTATCTATTTTAACATAAAAAGGCCGATATTTCAATATGAAATATTGACAAAAAGTGAAAAGAGGTGTATAATCACCGTAAATAACATCGTTTTGAAAGGAACATATCATGGATATCAGAGATTTTTATGTAAGAGAGGGCGAGAAGCCCCTTGATAATATGGCAACCGACGGCGGCTTCTGCGGAATTTTCAGAACCATCGGATGCATTGGCGATAGCCTTTCCTCCGGTGAATTTGAGGGTGTGGCCGAGGAAGGCAAGAAGCTTTATTACGATGCTTATGATTATTCTTGGGGACAGGTGCTCGGCAGAATAGCAGGCTCGAAGGTCTATAATTTCTCCCATGGAGGAATGAGTGCAAGGCAGTTTGTTGAGGAGTCGGCATCGAAATTCGGTTGGTTTGATCCCGAAAAGGCTTGTCAGGCTTATATCATTGCTCTCGGTGTTAATGACATTTCTGCAGTAAAAGGCGGAAATATCGAATTTGGTTCGCTGTCCGATATCGGCAAGACCGAAGAGGATTGCCCTAGTACCGTTATCGGTTATTATACGAGAATAATCCATAAATATAAGAAGATTTCTCCCCATGCGAAATTCTTTCTTATGAATATGCCCGGATGCAAAGGCTATGATGAACCAAGACAGCCATATGTGGATAAGCTCACCGAGGCACTTTACAAAATGGCTGAGGTGTTTGATAATATATACGTGCTTGATATTCGCAAATACGGTCCGGAATATGATGAAGAATTCAGGAAGGCATTTTTCCTTTTGGGGCATCTTAACCCCATGGGATATATTTTCACCGCAAAAATGGTGGCTTCCTATATAGATTATATCATCAGAAAAAATCCCGAAGATTTCAAGCAAATCGGCTTTGTTGGCTCTGTCCATGAAAAAACCATTCTTGGGGATTGATAATTGATAAAAGTAAAAAGCGAGAATAATGGGGCTGGAGCATCAGCCCCTATCGTTTTAGCATAGTTTTTATCAAATTTCGCTGATAAACAGTAATTTATCAAGCTGCAGGAGTGTGAATTCCATTTTAATGAGGATGAACATGAGCCTTCCCTGCAAGGGGAAGGCTCACGTACGAAATTGATTAACAATTATATATTTTCTATTGACAAAAGTCGAAAAAAGAGGTAAAATAATAAGGTATTTTTTATCAGAGGTGGTTTAAATGTCAAAGCTTTATATCCCGGATGGGTATTCTTCACATCTTACAGTAAGACAGACCGAGCTTGCGATCAAAAAGGTCAAGGATTTTTTTGAGCGCGATCTTGCAATAGGTCTTAATCTGACCCGAGTTTCCGCTCCTCTTTTTGTGGAGTCAACGAGCGGTCTTAACGATACTCTCAGCGGTGTTGAACGCCCCGTTGATTTTTCGGTATTCTCGGGAGAAAGATTTGAGATAGTTCAGTCTCTTGCAAAATGGAAGAGAATGGCACTGAAGCAATATGATTTCAAGGTTGGCGAGGGGCTTTATACCGATATGAACGCCATTCGCCGCGATGAAGAAACCGATAATATCCATTCGCTCTTTGTTGACCAGTGGGACTGGGAAAAGATCATAACAAAGGAGCAGAGAACTATTGAGACTCTGAAAAAGGCTGTTGCAAATATCTATGCGGCTATTCGTCATACCGAAAATTATATCGTTGACGATTATAACTTCATCGAAAGCTTCCTGCCTGAGGATATAACCTTTATCACGACCCAGGAGCTTGAGGATAAGTATCCCGATCTCACACCAAAGGAGAGGGAATATGCCGCATCAAAGGAATATGGCGCAATCTTCCTCATGCAGATAGGCGGAAAGCTACGCTCGGGAAACGCACATGACGGCAGAGCTCCCGACTATGATGATTGGTCGCTTAACGGAGATCTTATTGTATATTATCCCGTTCTTGATATCGCTCTTGAGCTTTCCTCGATGGGTATAAGAGTTGATGAAGCTGCGCTGGAGAGACAGCTTAAGGAGCGCGGATGCGAGGAGAGAAAGTCACTTCCTTTCCACAGCGCACTTCTTGCTGGCGAGCTTCCCTATACTATCGGCGGCGGTATCGGTCAGTCGAGAATTTGTATGTTTTTCCTGCGTAAGGCACATATCGGTGAGGTGCAGTCCTCATTTTGGCCAAAGGACGTTGTTCTTGAATGTGAAAAACGCGGTATTAAGCTGCTTTAAAATCTTGAATATGTTAAAAGCGGCTGTGCACATTGCTTTTTTGTGAAAAGCTCTGAAGGACAGTAAAATATTATAAACAATGAGGATGCTGTTTTGACAAGCATCCTCATTTTCAATTAAAAATCATTATTTCCGTATAAACTCAGTTGGACAAACCCCATATTTCTTTGAAAAAATTCGGCTGAAATAAAGTGCATCACTATAGCCAACGGATAAAGCCACCTCACCGATCGAATTATAGTCTCCGTTTAGTATGATGCTTTGTGCTTGAGACAATCTTTTGTTAATAATGTATTCTTGCGGAGTTGCTCCAAAATTGGTTTTAAAGATTTTTCTAAAATATGTATCCGACATGCCGCAGACCAAGTGCAGATCATCAACCTTTAAATCGCAATTAAATATATTTGTATGAAGATAGTTTATAGCAGATTCTATTTTTTGAATTTTTTTCGCATAAGAATATTGAGCTTTTTCCTTTGCGGAAATAAATGCTAAAATGTTGTAGAAAACAGAATAGCACTTATATTTTTCGGATTCATCACCGAATAGCCACAACTTTGCCAAATGTTTATGAATATAGGATAGTTCAGAATATTTGTCAACGGAATAAACCCTTGCCATATCAGTATGTATATCAGCATCAAAGTTTATAAGAACATATTCGCTTTTATCGGAAATGCGTTTTACACAATAGGATGAGCCTTTTGGAATAAATAGCATTTCCCCCTGCTTTAATAATAAGCTGCTGTTTTTAAATTCATAAATACTTTCACCGCTTATCTTGAATACAAATGCATGGCTAAATCTGTTTTCAAAGGTACATTGCCAAATTGAAACACCGTTTATAATATCGAGCAGTTTTAAATTATCCATATTAGTTAACATATCATCACCAATTATATTATACGCTTTTTTATAATAAAGTCAATATTTGTTCGGCAAAATCCATAAGCTTCGAATTTATCCATTTACTTTTTCTTATTTTATGGTAATATAAATAAGGATAAACTCGTAGGCAAAGGAAATGGAAATGAAAATACTATTTGAACAATTAGGCTTGCTTTTGTATCTAACATAATTGCTGTACTGAGCGTACCTGTAGTGTTGAATTTTATTTAGGAGGTTATCTATATGATACTTGAAGAAAAATATTTTACAATGTCCGATGGAATAAGCTTATATACCAGAATGGTTTTGCCGGAAGAAAACAAAAAATTTCCTATCGTTTTTATCCGCACTCCCTATGAAAAAGCAAGAAATGGTGAGCCATACCCTATAGAAGATTACGAAAATGATTTATTTATAAAAAATGGGTACGCAATCGTTTTGCAACATACTCGCGGATGCGGTGACAGCGAAGGAGAATGCAAACCATATCAAGAACGAAAAGACGGTCTTGATACACTTGAAATAATTCGCACACTTCCTTTCTATAACGGTGAAATATATATAACGGGAGGAAGTTATCTTGCAACTGTTCATCTATGTTACCTTGATACAAATCCTCGTGATATAAGAGCTGCAGCTTTGAGCATTCAGACAGACCGAATGTATTTCCGAAATTTCAGAAACGGTTGTTGCTATGATTATTGTAATATACGCTGGTGGCTTGGTATGCTCAAAAACCGATATCCGGAACAAATTCCGTATAAGGAAGCTCTGCACAGACCCTATTACAATATTATGGAAAGAATAGTAGGCGAGGACGTTCCCGAATATACAGGAATGTTGCTTAATGATGATTATAACGATTTCTGGAAAAATCAAGAGAATACATACGCATCCGATAAATTAACTATTCCCACACTGTTTACAGAGGGGTGGTACGATTTTTATATTGACGGAATGTTTTCCATGTGGGAAAGACTTCCAAAAGAAACAAAAAAGAAATCCGCTTTTGTTGTCGGTCCGTGGGGACATTCCACAAAAATAAATGCCTATGCTGAACATCCCCTTGAAAACGGTGACATATCCCCGGATTATATTGTTAACTTTTTCAATAGTATAAGAGATAACACACCTTACAATGAATTTGAACTTGGGAAAGTTAACTATTATTCTATAGGTGGAGATCGCTGGACGACTGATAAAGAAAAAGTGGGAAAATTGAAATTATATTTCAATAATGATAATACAATGTCAGAGAAAATATCAATAACGGGAGAGCAAAGCTATATTTTTGATCCGGAGAAGCCTTTAAACATTTTTAAATATCAAAATATATTTAAAGCGGAAAAAGTGGGGGCAGTTGAAGGAGTTTTATCCTTTGTTTCTTTACCGTTCAAAGAAGATATTGACTTTTACGGAAAAATTGAGTGGAATATGAAAGTTAGAAGCAACTGTGATGATACGGCATTTTTTATGCGTGTTTATATGGTTGATGACGGTATTGCTTATAATCTGACTGAAACAATAACTTCGCTTTCCCATATCAACAAAAACTATATTGCAGGTAATGAATGTTTGATAAATATTTCTACACCACCAATTGGATTCACTGTTAAAAAAGGAAATTCAATTAGAGTAGATATTTCGTCACATAGTGACCTTTATGTTCCTCATTCAAACACAAAAGGGCACTGGGCAAAGGTGACAGAAACAAAAGTTGCAACAAATACTGTGATATGTGACGAAGATGCTTATATCACATTACCTGTTTGTACAAAATAAGTTTGTCCGTTGCTAAGCAAGCAGGGAAGATATATAACATCTTCCGAGAATTTAGGATATCCTAATACCTTTAAGGTTCGTCGTGAACCGCCAGCCCCTACGATAAAAGGCAGAAACGATTTGTTTCGTTTCTGCCTTTAAAAATTACTGTCCTTTAGAGCACACCTCATAGCCGCTGTTTTTTGGTGGGAAGATGTTTTGCCGGATAAACATATTCATCGGTGCGCTAAAAGGATAGTTTGCACCTAATGCAATCCTTCAGTCACGGACTGTGAAATTCAAAATGCTGTAATTCTATACATGCGCCACAAATTAAATCAAACAACGCCCTTTTGGAGCATTATATTGGCATAAAGTGCGCTTTCGCTTGTGGCGATTATGGCATATGCAGTCTTTGCTTCTTCATAAAAGGCAAATCTTTCGATATTGCCAACGGCGTCGGACCCTCTTTCATCATTCTTTGCAATGATGCTCTTATAAACATCCCAAATGGGTGTTTCGACCTTGTCTCCTTTGACAACCTCCATGAGCTTCACAGGCTTTTCCACATATGTATCGAGGGGGGAAAAGCTCGAGGATCGCTTCAAGAAGCTCGGGCACGCCGTGTCCGTCACATCTTATAACGATTGCATCCTTTCCCATAGATTCAGCGGGAAAATTTCCGTCTGCGATCACGATCCTGTCTCCGTGTCCCATTTCGCAAAGCACCTTGAGAAGAGCGGGAGAAATTATTTTCGGTATTCCTTTAAGCATATTTTTTGCACCTCCGTATTTCTATATTATATCTCATTATAACATATTTTTCAGTATAAAATTATTCACTTCAATAATGTTGACAAAAGCGAAAAAATGTGTTACTATTACCTAACGAAAGGGGATGTTATTATGATCTACAACAGAACTATGACGGCAACAGCCTATTTATATAATGAAAAGAGCAAAAGGATATTACTTCACAAGCACAAAAAATTCGGTGAGCTTTACCCGCTGGGAGGGCACATTGAGCCGAATGAGCTGCCCCATGAAGCAGTTTTGCGGGAGATTTATGAGGAATCGGGAATAAAAGCTTCTCTTATCGATGAAAACGGTAAGAGAATAGAAGAATTTGACCGTTTTTTTCTTCCGAGACCTGCATTTTTGCTTCATGAGAACTTAAATAAACCTATTCAAAATCTTGATTTCGTATATATTGCCCTTTTCCCGGATGATTTTGACGAGCGAACCGCTCTATCCCCTCTTTCGGGCGAAAGTAAGGATTTTTATTTTGTTAGCCATCAAGAGATTTTGAATGGTAAAATAGTACGCTGCTGCGAGGAGATCACTATTCCGGGTCACATCAAAAAAACGGCAGAGCTTGTTTTTGAAAGTCTTTCATAAAGATTTGACGGCATTGTATTAACAAAATGTAAATATTCATTTTTGTTTGTTGACAATGTGAAATGCTTGTGATATCATTTTGATATCAACCATGAGGGGGGACAAAGCCATGAATGCAATTGAAATAAATTCTCTGAAAAAGTCATTTGGCGATGTGGTGGCTGTGAAGGATATAAGCTTTTCTGTAAAGGAAGGAGACCTCTTTGCCTTTCTCGGCGTAAACGGGGCAGGCAAGAGCTCTACTATTTCCATTATTTGCGGTGTTCTTGTGCGTGACGGCGGCTCTGTAAAGGTCGGCGGCTTTGATATTGATACTGAGAGTGACAAAATAAAGGGGCTTCTTGGCGTAGTTTTTCAGAATTCTGTGCTTGACAGAGCCTTGACCGTAAAGGAAAATCTCCGCTGCCGTGCCGCTCTTTACGGAATTTGTGGAAATGATTTTGAGAGCAGACTGAATGAGCTTTCTGTCCTTCTCGATCTTGGCGAAATAATCAACCGTCCCGTAAAAAAGCTTTCGGGTGGTCAGAGACGCAGAATAGATATTGCCCGTGCGCTTATTCACAAGCCCAGTCTTTTGATCCTTGATGAGCCTACAACGGGACTTGACCCTCAAACGAGAAAAAATGTTTGGGATATTGTTGATAAGCTTCGCAGAGAGGAAAATATGACCGTTTTCCTCACCACACATTATATGGAAGAAGCCGCAGAGGCGGATAATGTTGTTATTATAGAGCGGGGAAGTATTGCTGCAGCCGGCACTCCCAATGAACTGAAAAATCGCTACGCCGGTGATTTTATGATCCTTTATGATATGAGTGAAGAACAGGTCAAATCTTTTAATTATCCCTATGAGACTTTGGGAGATGCATTTAAGATCAGTATTCCAAATTCGCTTGCAGCAGCGGAGCTGATAAGAAAGTATCCGGAAATAATAAAGGATTTTGAGGTTGTTAAGGGAAAGATGGACGATGTTTTTCTTTCACTTACGGGCAGAAGAGGGGAGAATAAATGAAGATGAGGACATTTTTTGAGCTGACAGTCAGGAATATTAAGCTGTTTTTTAAGGATAAGGGACTGTTTTTCACCTCTCTTGCAACTCCCATGATTCTTCTTGTGCTTTATGCAACCTTTCTTCGCAATGTTTATTATGACGCCTTTGTTTCTGTTATTCCCGAAAGTCTTGGAATTTCCGAAAAGATAATCGGGGGTCTTGTTGGCGGTCAGCTTGTTTCGTCGCTTCTTGCGGTCAGCTGCGTTACAGTTGCATTTTGCTCCAATTTTCTTTCGGTTCAGGACAGAGTTCAGGGAGTGCGCGGTGACTTTAATGTGTCACCGGTAAAAAGCTCGGTGCTTTCACTTTCATATTATATTTCTTCGCTGATCTCAACACTGATAATATGTCTTATTGCCGCTGCTATCGGATTTATATATCTTGCATCTGTGGGATGGTATCTAAGCGTTTCGGATGTTGTGCTTTTGCTCCTTGACGTGTTTTTCCTTTCCATGTTTGGCACGGCTCTTTCATCAATAATCAATCTGTTTCTCTCGTCCCAAGGGCAGATATCGGCAGTTGGGTCGGTAATAAGCTCTGTTTACGGATTTATCTGCGGAGCATATATGCCCATGTCGCAGTTTGGGGACTTTTTGCAGACAGCTCTCACTTTTTTGCCCGGAACATACGGTACTGCACTTACACGTACACATACCATGCGAGGCGCTTTTTCCGAGCTTGAAGAGAATGGCATTCCGAGCACTTTGGTAGACGAAATGATGAACGATATGGATTGTACCATTTACTTTTTTGATAACCTTGTAGATGAGGGCGCAATGTATGCTATTCTCTGCGGAACGGTTCTTGTATTGATCCTGCTTTACATAATTCTCGCAAAAATGCGAGCCAAAAAATGTTGATATATTTTGATTTGGGGCTGAGCTATTCAGTCCCTTTGGCTTGTAAACAGTAATTTATCGGTGAGTTTGAGCTTTTTACAATAAGATGCTCTCCCTGTGGGCGAGTCTCATATATGTCACCGCTCAATCTCACCGACAAATTACTCTTTATTATAAAAAGGAGCTATCTGTTTTTAAGATAGCTCCTGTAATATTTAGAAATAATTTGGAATAGTATAAAAATGGTCTCAAAACTGGTCCTTAAGCTTTGATATGCATGAACGGCAAACTCTTTTGCCACCAAAAAAGATCACATCCTCTGCATCGCCGCAGAAAATGCATGCGGGGTGATATTTAGCCAAAATGATTCTATCTTCATCGGTATAGATCTCGATGGGATCCTTGATGTTGATGTCCATCAGCTTTCTTATCTCCATGGGCAGAACGATTCTTCCGAGTTCATCCACTTTTCTGACAATTCCTGTTGATTTCATGCTTGTCACTCCTTTTTCAATTTATTCCAAAAAATGACATATTTTGGTATATCTATTATATCTCATCCAAATTGATTTGTCAATAGTTTTTTGAAAAAAATCGATATTTTGTCAGAAAAAAGTCTTAGGGGCACGATATATTGTGTCAAATAATGTCGAAAGGGGGAAAATGCTGTATGATAGGAAAGGTTTTTGGAGGGATGTGTGTTGTTTCCATATCTTATGGAGTATATTCGGGAAGAATGGCAGAAATAGGCGGAGCGGTTTTTGAGGGGGCAGAGGCTGCTGTTTCTCTTACTTTTTCTCTTTTGGGGATAATGTGTCTTTGGTGCGGAATAATGCAGGTGATTCGCGAAGCGGGGGCAATAAAGGCACTTTCGAAGCTGCTTGCGCCCATAATGCGTCTGTTTTTTCCTGATGCATCCCGAAGCGGGGAGGGGAAGGAAGAGATTTCTGCCTGCATTGCGGCAAATCTTCTGGGAATAGGCAATGCGGCAACGCCGCTTGCGCTTTCGGCAATAAAAAAGCTGCATAGCGACAGCATAAGGCGGGGCGGGGATTCCGAAACAGCATCCTGCGATATGATTACTCTTGCTGTGCTGAATACCGCATCCGCAAATCTTTTGCCAACGACTATAATAGGACTTCGTCGAGCGGCGGGGGCAAGCAATCCTTTTGCGGTTGTGTTTCCCATTTGGATATGCTCGATAAGCTGTGCATTGCTTGCTCTTTTTCTTTGCCGTGCCTGCGGAATGGCAGGAAAAAAATAAGTATGGCGGTTATAGAAAAAATTGCGGCGTTTTCTGTGCCGCTTGTGATCGGTATTGCGTCTCTTTTTCTGCTTTTTGGAAAAAGGGGCGGCTTTGAGTCCTTTAAAGAGGGTGCAAGAGAGGGGCTTTCGGTTTCATTTGGGCTTATTCCGTCTCTTGTAGCCATAATCGTGGGTGTAAAGATGCTTGCGGCATCGGGGGTGCTTGATGCAGTAGGGGATTTTTTAGAGCCGATAACTGTGCGTCTCGGTATTCCTTCCGAGCTTTTGACTCTGCTTATAACAAGACCGTTTTCGGGCAGTGCCTCAATGGCGTCATTTTCTGAGCTGATGAAAACCTCTGGAGCTGATAGCTTTCCTGCTTTTTGCGCTTCGGTTATCATGGGAAGCTCGGATACGATAGTTTATATTCTCGGAATTTATTTTTCTTCGGTTGGCGTTACAAAGACAAAGTATGCCTTCCCCTGCGCTTTTGCGGTTATGATCTTTTGCGTGTTTTTCTGTTGTTTTGTGTCAAGGCTCTTGTGGAAAGCCGCATGAGGGTCAAGGGGGACGACACCGGATTTGGGAGTTTCGCCACCGCAATGGCGAAACTCCCTCACAGACAAAACAATCGGGTCAAGCGGTGAGCCTGACCCGGTGTGTTTATTTAATTACAGTGACATTTTCAATTCCGTAATATTCAAAGCATCTGAGGGCGTTTTCGTCAATGACCTCACCGCACATTATTATGGGCACGGCGGGGGGGCAACCGACGCTTGGAGATGCGAGTATTTTTCCTGCGCTTTCCGATGTGGAAACAATCTTTGAAGGCGAAAAATATGCTTCTCTGACAGAGATCGCCTTCCTTGGCAGAGCAAATAAAGGCGGTTGGCTTTCTATCCTGGCCTTTTGAGGTATCGAAAGAAGAATTTGTGCCATTTTGTCAAGCTCTGCTTCGGTGTTTTCGGGGGTGAACATCAGAACAAGAAAGTCGGGATCGTAAAATTCGCAGAAGATATCCTCCTCTTCGAGAATTTTTGCAAGCTCCGTTCCGAGATAGCCGTATTCCTTTGTCTTTAAAGTTAGCTTCAGAGGCTCGTCACCGAAGAAAACAAAGCCTTTTTCTTCCATCAGTGCTTTTTCTTCGGCAAGAAGTCGGCAGAAAGATGCAAGCCGCTCCGAATACCCTTCGGAAATATACTTGTTTACATAGTCAAGGGACTGCAAAATGAGATATGATGGGCTGCTTGAGCCGAAAGCAGCCAACGCATTTTTTATATTATCTCCGAAAAATGACGACATTTCATCGGAAAGATGAAGATATGCGCCGCCCGTGAGCACAGGCAAGGTCTTGTGCGCCGAATCGCAGCAGATATCCGCACCCAGATCCATGGGATGAAGCGACGGAGACAAAAATTTCAGGTATGCGCCGTGGGCGTTGTCGACAATGAGAAGCACTCCGTATTTATGGCAGAGCTCGGAAATATTTTTGAGCTTTACGATGTTTCCGAGATAGTCGGGAGTCGTAAAATAAAGTGCCGTGATATCACCGGAAGCCGAAATGAGCGTTTCAATTTCTTTTTCCGAAACAGAGCATGAAAGATACGAGGTGCATTTATCGGAAGATAGCCAGGTGATATCAAAATCAAGCATTGCCGCAGCACTTAAAAAGGCTTTATGCACATTTCTTGGTGAGGCGATATGTGGGCGTTTTCCTTTTGATCTTGAGTAGAGCAGAGCAAGATAAAGCATTGCCCTTATGCACTGGGAAGAGCCTTCTGCGGAATAATAAGTATCACAGCCAAAAAGTGAGGATGCGTTTTTTTCACTCTCTGCTATTATTCCGTTTGCCTCATAAAGACTGTCCGCGCCCGATATTTCAGTTATGTCAAGTGCTTCAAAGCCGAGAAGGGAAGTGCCCTTATGCCCCGGCATATGTAGGCGGATATTATCCCCTTCTGCATATCTGCGAACAAAATCGCATATTGGTGTATTCATATTTTTATTCTCTGAATGCGCGGTCGATGGCGACCATAATGGCACATTCCATGCGTTTTCTGAAAAGCTTGCAGCCATATTCATAAACACCGTTTACAGAGCCTGTGGAGTGATAAGCGTTTGCGGCACACCCGCCTGAGCAATAGAGCTTTGCCCAGCAATTGCGGCAGTCGGGGCGGGCATAGACATTGCAATTACCGAATTCACACTGCTTTTTCTTGTTTGTAACGCCGTTCCGGATATCACCCAGCTTGAAAGCCTCTTCGCCTACAAACTGATGGCAGGGATAAAGGTCGCCCCAAGGGGTAACAGCCATATATTCGGTGCCCGAGCCACAGCCTGAGATGCGCTTATAGATACAAGGACCTCCCGTAAGGTCTATCATGTAATGATAGAATGTAAAAGGCTTTCCGGCTTTATCTCTTTCTATCATCAGCTCTGCCAGCTTTTCATATTGATCCATAACTATGGGGAGATCAGCCTCGGTAAGCTCGGAGGGGTCACCGGGAGCACAGACAACGGGCTCCATGCTAAGCTCATTAAAGCCAAGATCGAGCATGACCTTGATATCCTCAAGAAAATCGGGATTTGCGTGGGTAAAAGTACCTCTCATGTAGTAATTTTTACTGCCGCGAGCCTCGACAAATTTTTGAAATTTGGGAACGATCTTCTCCCAGCTGCCGTTTCCGGCATAGTCAACTCTGAAGCGGTCGTGGATCTCTTTTCTGCCGTCAAGGCTGAGGACCACGTTGCTGCATTCCTTGTTTGCAAATTCAATGACATCATCGTCAACCAGAATGCAGTTTGTAGTAAGTGTAAAGCGGAAATTTTTGCCCTTTTCCTTTTCTATGCTGCGTGCATATGCAACAAGCTGCTTTACAACATCGAAATTCATAAGCGGCTCGCCGCCGAAAAAGTCCACCTCAAGATTGCGGCGGCTTCCGGAATTTTCAACAAGAAAATCAAGGGCACGCTTGCCCACCTCAAAGGACATAACTGCTCTGTCGCCATGGTATTTTCCCTGACTTGCAAAGCAATATGAGCAATTAAGATTGCAGGTGTGCGCAATATGAAGGCAAAGAGCCTTGACAACGCCCGAGGTCTTTGCCTTAAGGTGTCCTGCCATGTTCTCAAAGGTATCGGGGGTAAAGAGTTTTCCGTTTTCCTTGAGGTTTTCCACCTGTGAGTAGCAATCCTCAATGTCGGCGGCGGAAATATCACTTCTATCTGCGTATTTCTTGGAGATTTCGGAAATAACTTCGGCTTTTTCCTTTTTCTCGAATATTTCGATTATGTCATAGGCGACTTCGTCAACTGCGTGCACCGAGCCTGAGCAGATATCGAGGACAATGTTGTAATTACCGAGTTTATACTGATGTACCATAATTACCTCTTTTATAGTAGAATACTAAAAATGCCGCCCGTAGGCGGCATTTCGCATTTGTGATTACCTTGATTACTTGTTCTCACACTGCTGGTTAGCAATACCGCAGCTTGTCTTGCAAGCAGACTGGCAGGATGTCTGGCATTCGCCGCAGCCACCGTTCTTTGCGCTTTCGCAAAGATTGCGAGTTTCAAGAGTCTTGATGTGTTCCATAATAGACCTCCAAGAATTATTATAATATTTACCTGTCTAATTATAACACTTTGTGTAAAAAAAGTCAAGAGTTTTCTTACCGATTTTTCATTTTTTTGTGTTTTTCAAAAAAATCCATTTGAAAATGAGAACCCTCGGAATGTTTATTGATGAGTTAAAATGCTTTCAAAATGCTCGCAATTTATAACCTTTTCGGCAAGCATTCCCCTATTAAAATAATAATGATTTGCTGCCTCATAACCCAAAAGACTGCTTTTTTGCATGAGAGAATACATAAGAAGTGCCATTCTTTTTTCTTCCTTGACAATATCCATAAGAACCTCAGTCTGCCCATTATCTCGATTATCAATAAATAAGGCCTGAAGATAAGATGAATAAAATATTGAATAGCAAGCAAGGGCGGTCATTTTAAAGGGACAGTCATACATGTTTTCAATTTCATCAATGCCTTTTTTCCATTTTTCCGAAAGCTTTTTAAGCTGCTTGATATATGTTTTTCTCGGATATATGCCTCTCCACTTATCCAGATCGTCATAAGAATAGCAGGTCATAGTTGCGGAAAAATCGCATTTCTCCATGTGCAAAGGGTTAGATGGACCGGCATTTTGAGGTCCATAATAGAGTGAATTTATACAGAACGGGAATTCCTTAAACGCCTCCGAAAAAATACTTGCCGCTTTTTTTACATTTTTCCAATCAGCTCCGAATTCATCGCAAAGAAGCAGATCGTATTTAGCCTCACTTTCATCATCAAGGCAAGCAGCCGCAATCTTGAGATTTAATGAAGGATAGCCGCCGAGAGTCCAGCTTAGCATAAGGTGCTTCGTACCGGTCTTCTTCAGAGCCGAAATATGCTCGCGGATCAAATCGAAAACAGGAATAAAGGGTACCGTACTGCATTCCCATGTATTATTGACCTGTATTTTTGCCGAAATATCATGCCCCTTTTCCCTCGCATAATTCCATATGTTTTTTGCCATTTCGCCGGGACCGATCACGGACATACTGTAGTCCGCAACCTCTCCGCATACATTTCCGATCTTAAATTCCTTTTTTGCCTCACTGTTACACTGAATGATTATTTCGGGGCAGAGAAGATCAATGCATTTTTTGATTTCTTCATCGTTCATGAAGTCCTCCCAAGCCCATGTCCAAGCAATGGTCTTGATTTCGGAATCTATTTTTCTTGATTCCTCGGATATCGTGTTCAGAACCTCGGAAATAATATTATATATCGGTCGCTGTTCGCAATGCGGGCATATAGTTCCGTTTTTGCTCGATTTACAATGAGTTAGATTTTCAGAGCAGGTTATTACAAAAAATCCGCCAAGTCCGGGTGCTGCATTGCATAATTCCCTTACAGCATACCGCAAATAATCCATAACGCCCGAAGCACTTGTGCAAAGCGAAGCATAAGCACCGACTTCCTTCCCTTTAAGAGATGGGTTGTTCTCGAAAAAATCTATAGGCATACATCTTGGCTCATTCAGATATAAATATACCTTTATCCCATATTTTCCTGCGAGAGAAATAAGCTCTCGAAGTCGTTCCTGTCTTTTCTCCCAGCCCTTTGAAAGGCTCTCATCAAAAGGGAAAGGAAGCATCTGATAGAGAACAACGGGAAGCCAGATAGCATTTATTCCAACAGAGCTGTAACTTTGTAGCAATATTTCGGGATATGATTTTTCTATTTCATTATCAAGAACTGAGGCATAAAGTCCGCAATAGGAATATACCATTCGGATTCCGTCAGAACTGTAAATTTCATTTTTTTCGGAAGCATTAAAGAAATCAAAGGGACTTTCTCCGCAGAAAAAATCTTTAAAATGTTCATTTATCACTTTTCTTATAAGAAAAAGCTTTTTCTCGCCTTTTCGGTCGAGTGCTTCCCATAAAACTTTTTCGCAATATGGCTTGAAATTTCCAAGCTTAACGAAAAGAAAATCATCCTCCTTTAAAATGGCGGATAGCTTCTCTTCGCTCCATCCGAGAAGAAGTAGTAGCTGCTCATATGGCAAAATATGCCAAGCGTTTCTGATTGTGGTTATATAGCCGCAGTCTTCCCATCTTGTATCATATTTTTGATTTGGAAGTCCCATGTCTTCAGCCGCTTTTTTAACAATTTCGGGTGTTGATTCGAGTGCCAAGGCGATGCGTTCTGCGGGAACAGTTTCCCAAAATCTGAAAACGGCAAGGTAAAATTTGTTGGGAAAATGCGATATGTCAAGTGCTTTGACCTTTACTATTTTTGGAAGAAGTGTGCTTTCCATATCAAAACTCCTGTTTTTTTATTCCATTTTGTTCGAAATTATGCAATATGCGGCATTATTATGCTCGATTGTGACTGTAAATCCGTTGTCATTTTCCTTGATTTCGGTATAGCTTCCGAGTGCTTTGAATTTTTCGAGCATTTTGCCTTTGCAGAGGGTGATTTCTGCTTTCCTGTCATTCTTATCATGATTTATGACTATGAGAACTCTTCTTCCGTCAGAGAGGGGATGCTCTGTTATGCCGATATAGGGATCGCTTGAAACAGCACATTTTTCGGGATTTCTCAGGTTCATTGCCTTATAGAATTCGTAGAGAGGCATAGCATCTTTGCCCGAAATTACGCCCGACTTTGTTCCTGCGATGCGCTCGATGGGGTAATTGCAATAATATACCTTACCGCAACCGAGCTTGTTTACCGTGAATGCGGGATCGCCGTTTTCATCGCGACAAATGACCTCGCTTGTGACAGAGTGCATACGCAAATTTGCAGAAGCATCAAGCTTTACTGTGCCGCCTGTGGGAAGCTCAACGTCATAAGAGAAGCCTGTCGTGGTTCTTGTGTCAACAACATTTCCGCTGATCCTTGCAAAATCCGAAAGGATCATTTCGTCATTTGACATATAGAGAGTTGCGCCCTCCCCGACCTTCTTATAAAGCTTTTCTAACTTATACTTATTGGTAATATCGCCGCCAAAAAGCGAGGGGAGAAGATAGATATCCGCATCGGGGATAACATCCTCGGAATATGCAAATGTAATATCAAGTCCTGCCTGTTTTGCAAGCATAAATGCGCCGTATGCAACGCCCCATGTGTCCTGATCACGGGTGAGAACGCATACTGCATCGGTAATTCTCTTCGGAAGAGCACCATATTCTGCTTCAAATTCGTCGATGAAGAGCTGAACCGCACCGAGATTTTCGCATACGGGTTTCTTTGATTTGTCGAGTTTGAAAAGACCGAGCTCGCGCTCAACAGCGTTCCAATCGTAGGGAGTTTTTGTCAGTGCGGACTGCTCGTTTGCACACCACCAAAGGAATGCACGAAGGTCATGTGCCCATGAGGAAAGGCAGGAAGCTCTTGCGTAGTCACCGCCGATCTCGTCGGAAACTACCATCTGACCAAGAGTGCCTATTTCTTCAACTATGCAGGGATTTCCCGAAAGGTCTGCCTGGAAAAGTGACTCTGCAGTTGCATGAAGCACAGATTTCATCTCTCCCAGAGGATCGGTATTGCAATGACGGGTAAAGAGCGGATAAGGATGTGTTGTCAGAACATCGCAATCACGACTTATTTCCTTCGGGGATGGCTTTGTGTCGATTCCCGGGACGATTCCGTGCATTCCCGATATAACGGGACGGGTGTTATCCTCGACTTTTATCGCCATTGAAATATCGCATATCCAACGAAGAAGGTCTATTTTTTTGAAATCCGACATACAGTTACATTCGTTGCCAAGATCCCAGGCAAGGATGCTTTTTTCATTCTTAAAGCGGCGAACCATGTATCTTACAAATTTAATTTCCCAGAGTATCGCCTCGGAGTCGGAAAGAAGATTGAGACGCTCAAGGGCGGGCGGAGTGAAGATTCTTCCGCTCATCCAGCCCGTGAGAAGTCCCACAACCAGCTTAAGCTCATATTTTTCTGCAAGACGGCAGAATGTTTCAAATCGTTCTACCATAATGGGGTCAATTCCCGCCTCTCCCTCGGGGGTGGTAAGGTCAAGGGGCTTTTCACCTATCCTTATCTCGCGCTCGCGGCTTGAAAAATTATAGTGCATTTTTATGGGCTGAAAATCAGACCAAAGGGGAAACATTCTTACTATTCGGATTCCCGCATCTTTAAGGCGCGCAAGGTCCTCTTCGACGACCGCAGCGTCCCATTCATTCCACATGGCGGTACCCGCATGGCTTGCCCAATAGTTGCAGCCTATCTCAAATTTGCCCTCTGTAAATATCTTTTCAAACATTCTATCACTCCTTAAGGTTTTTTTACACTTTAAGTAAATTATATCATTTCGAAAAAAAAAGTCAATATTTTTTGCCAACATATTGGTAAACTTATGGTTTAGGTTTGAAAATAAATGTTTTTTGAAGTATATTTTTCTGTTTTTTGCTGCATATAAGTAATAATTCAGCGGTTCGCAGATAAATGTAAATCGGTGATTAGGACAGACGATTATTCGTATTCCTGCTCATCAATAAATTGCTGCCTGTCGAATTTGTTTAAAGTAGGACATTCCAAAATGCCGCAGGTATTACTATTTGTATGCCTCTGTGCGCTATATGCGCTCATGCCGCGGGGCAGTCACTTTGGCACGCCCCAAAGTGACCAAAACGCTCC
>CAYPKQ010000004.1:0-29276 GCA_964411355.1 uncultured Lachnospiraceae bacterium | reverse complement strand
CTTTCAAGGCATATAGCGATGCGGTTGCCCTTTTCGGCACAGAGCTGAATGCCGCAGAGATGAATACCATCGTAGGTTATGTTTACGATATGCTTTATGGCGAGGGAGGCGGCTTCCCGTCCTATGCCTCAGCCGCCGCCATCGTGCTCTTTGCTATCGTACTTACAATAACGGTGATAAATCTGCTCATCAGCCGCCGTCATGTGCATTATTGATATTAACTCAAGGAGATTATAATGAATGTTTTAAGTCTATTTAGCGGATGCGGCGGAATGGATATAGGTTTTGAAGGCGGTTTTCAATGTTTAAGAAAATCTGTAAATGTTGATTTGCATCCCGATTGGATTGTTGACAGCGATAAAAATTGGGTAACTTTGAAAAAAACTCCGTTTAATACGATTTTTGCAAATGATATCAGACCTGATGCGAAAGCCGCTTGGGTTTCATATTTTCAAAATCGAAAAAAAGATGCTAATGACATTTACCATGTTGAAAGTATAGTTGATTTAGTAAAACGAGCAAAAAACGGAGAAAAAGTATTTCCGGATAATGTTGATATTGTTACTGGTGGATTTCCTTGTCAAGATTTTTCAATATCAGGAAAAAGAAAAGGGCTTCATTCTGAAAAAAGCCACAATGGCAACAAATTGACAAATGATGAGCCGTCCATTGAAAGCAGAGGGCAGTTATATATGTGGATGAGGGAAGTAATTACCTTAACCGAGCCTTCTCTTTTCGTTGCAGAAAATGTAAAAGGACTAACGAATCTTGATGATGTCAAAGAAATTATCGAAAGGGATTTTTCAAAGTCTGGCGGCGATGGATATATTGTTATTCCTGCCAAAGTTTTAAATGCTGCTGATTACGGTGTTCCACAATCAAGAGAACGTGTATTTTTCTTTGGCTTTAAGAAAACAGCACTGACAAAAAAAGCTTTGAAAGCACTATCATCGGAAACAATTTGTGAAGAATATAGTCCTTATCCATCCAAAACACATTCATATACAACAAACGATAAATCACTTTTACCGATTGTAACATGCAGAGATGCTTTCATCGAGCTTGAAGAGCCTGATAAAACGAAGGATGCTTCGCAAATGGCTTATTCAAAAGCAAAATATATGGGAAAGCATTGTCAAGGGCAAACAGAAATTAAAATCAACAGTGTAGCTCCTACTATTCGTTCTGAACACCATGGAAATATAGAATTCAGAAGATTAAGTTTTGAGCATGGCGGTATTATTATTGATGAATTATCTTCAGGATTGAATGAGCGCAGACTTTCGGTGCGCGAATGTGCTCGCATTCAAACATTTCCAAATGACTATAGCTTCATACTGAAAAAGACAAATCAAAATATTTCTGTATCTTCAAGCGATGCTTACAAAATCATCGGGAACGCAGTCCCATGCATGTTAGCTTATAATATCGCTCAAAATTTATCCAAAAAATGGAAAAAATACTTTGAGGGGAATACATGATTATCTCTGAAAACAATAAACCTAAACTAGAAGAATTTAGAGACTTGATGGCAAAAACAGACACTATTCTAAATTCAGATGCCACTGAAAAAGAATCTTATTATTCAAAAAGAAACGGAACTGAATTGGAACTTGATGTTTTTGGGGCTTTAAATGAAGCAGCTAAAGGTACAAATTTTGAACATACAATACAATTAGTTTCAGGGGCATCTTTTCCTGATATAGTAACTAATAAGTTTTATGGCGTAGAGGTTAAAAGCACAAATAAGAATCATTGGCATTCTGTTGGTAGCAGTATTCTTGAATCAACCAGAAATCAAAACGTCGAACGTATTTTTCTAACATTCGGAAAACTTGGAGCTCCCGTAGAGTTCAAAAGTCGCCCATATGAAGAATGTTTATCGGGAATTTCGGTTACACACTATCCAAGATATCAAATTGATATGACACTTGAAGCCGGACAAACAATTTTCGATAAGATGGGAATTGAATACGATGAATTAAGAAAAATGGACAATCCGGTAGCTCCAGTATCAAAGTATTATAGAAGTCTTTTAAAACCCGGTGAAAGTCTATGGTGGGCTTCAAGCGATAACATCGAGAATACAACTGCTCCTGCTACTGTCAAGCTGTGGGGCTCATTGTCTCATGAAATGAAAATGTATTATACCATAAAAGGATATGCACTGTTTCCAGAAACTCTTTCAACATTAAGAGACCCTAAAAAATATCATAGATTTGCCCTTTGGTTAGCAACAGAATGTGGCATAATAAATACTTGTATAAGAGATAGTTTTTCAGCAGGCGGTAAAGTAGACATATATACAAAGAATGAGGTTTTTAGAAGAGTTCCTGCTGCATATGGAAAAGTAGAAAAAAATAAAGATTTAATTCTTGAAACAATTCTTCTTTCTTCACCTGATATTCTTCAAGAATATTGGAATGTCAAGATCATTAAAGAAAATCGAATTCTGCAATGGTGTGAACTCGTAGCGTCTGTAGCATCACAGCTGTCATATGATAGCGTATTTCAAATGTTACAATCCATATTTAATATTTAAAGTAAATGTATGAATAATAGTTTCTGAAAGGAAATGTTGTCACCTATATATTAAAATGACAACAAAATTCTAATTGCTTTTATGAAAAAAACAAAAACAAAAAAAGCACCAAGTATTGGCAAGATCATTACTTATATCCTTCTTACGGTCTGGGCACTCATCGTGCTTTTCCCGTTCTATTGGATGATCCTTACCAGCGTTAAGAGCTATGCTTCCTATAATGCTGAGTATTTTCCAAAGTTCTTTACCCTCTCGCCTACCTTTGAAAATTACAAGGAGGCGTTTACTGCCGTTCCTCTCGGACAGTATTTCCTTAACACGGTGATATTTACCGTAGCTACAACGGCAATAATGCTCATCGTCATAATCCCCGCGGCATTTGCATTTTCAAGGCTTGAGTTCAGAGGAAAAAATCTTGTTTTCACTCTCTTCCTCGCCCTTATGATGATACCCAACGAGCTTGTTGTCATAACGAATTTCACCACAATAACCAATCTCGGTCTGCGAAATAGCTTTATCGGGCTCATTCTCCCGTCGGTAACATCGGTATTCTATATCTATCTTCTGAAGGAGAATTTTTCTCAGATACCAAATGAGCTTTACTATGCGGCAAAAGCCGACGGAACCTCGGATTTTAAATACCTCATCCGCGTTATGATACCCATCTGCCGCCCCACACTTGTGACGGTTACTATTCTCAAGGTCATCGAATGCTGGAATTCATATGTCTGGCCAAGACTCATAACCGATGATCCCGCATATTTTCTGGTTTCAAACGGAATCCAAGAGATAAGAGAAAACGGCTTCGGAAGAGAAAACATCCCTGCCATGATGGCGGCGGTAGTCGTAATTTCCCTGCCCCTTATCGTCCTTTTCCTGATTTTCAGAAAAAAGATCATGGCGGGTGTTGCAAGAGGGGGTACAAAGGGATGAAAAAAATCATTTCTCTTATCCTGCTTACCATTATCCTCACTCTTTCTCTCTCATCCTGTCACGGTGCGCAAAAGAAAGATGCCTTTATAATTCCCGATGAATTTGACACCTCAAAAAATTATGAAATATCCTTCTGGGCAAAAAATGACACCAATATGACCCAGGTGAATATCTATAAAAAGGCGATTGAGGATTTTGAGGCTATATATCCAAATATCAAGGTCAATCTCCGCCTTTATACCGATTACGGCAGAATTTATCAGGATGTCCTCACCAATATCGCAACGGGAACGACTCCAAATGTTTGCATCACCTATCCCGACCACATCGCAACCTATATGACGGGCGAAAATAACGTCGTTCCGCTGACAGAGCTTTTCGAGGACGAAAAATACGGTCTCGGTGGAAGTGAAATTGCTTTTGAAGCACCGACAAAGGACGAAATAATCCCAAAATTTCTCGAGGAATGCAAGCTGGGAACAGATTATTATGCAGTTCCCTATATGCGCTCAACAGAGGCCTGCTATGTGAACAAAACATTTGTTGAAAAGCTTGGATATACCCTGCCCGAGGTTCTCACATGGGATTTCGTTTGGGAGGTTTCCGAGGCGGCAATGGCAAAGGATGCCGAGGGCAATTTTCTTGTGAACGGTCAAAAGACCATGATCCCATTCATCTATAAATCCACCGACAACATGATGATAAGTATGCTCCGTCAGCTTGATGAGCCTTATTCCACAAGCCGCGGCGAGATACTTTTATTTAACGATACCACAAAATCTCATCTTCTCGAAATTGCAGAGCACGCTGAAACCAAAGCCTTCTGCACCTTCAAGATAATGGGCTATCCCGCAAACTTTCTCAATGCCGGTCAGTGCATTTTCGCCATTGATTCCACCGGCGGCGCAACTTGGATGGGCTCGGATGCCCCGCTTGTTGATATTCCGGAAGAAAATATGGTAGATTTTGAAACTGCGGTCATGACCATCCCCCAATTCGATGCAAAAAATCCCGCAATGATCTCCCAAGGTCCTTCCATGTGTATTTTTAATAAGGAAGATCCCCAGGAGGTACTTGCATCCTGGCTCTTTATGCAATTTATGCTTACAAATGAGGTTCAGATATCCTATTCACAGACCGAGGGGTACATCCCCGTCACATCAAAGGCGCAGAATTCGCCCGAATATCAGGATTATCTGGCTCGCGAGGGCGAGGATAACGATTTTTACTACGATATCAAGATAAAAGCGGCAAAGCTGATGATAGATAATACCGAAAACAGCTTTACAACGGCGGTTTTCAATGGCTCAACTTCTCTTCGCGATGCGGCCGGACAGCTGATTGAAAACGTAACAAAATCCGTAAGACGTGGGCAAAAGGTCGATGAAGAATATATCGAAAATCTGTATCTTGACATGATATCTCTATACCGTCTTGACAGCACCGAGCTGTCTGCGGGAACGATTTCCGAGGAAACCCCACTGCCCCTTGAATCAAAGCTTCTGATTTTGGCACTTTGCACAGTATGGGTATTTATTTTGATATATATTGCGGCATCTGCTATAAAAAAGAAGAAAAACTCTTGACAAAATCTGAAAAAAGAGTATAATATACTCATCAAAATCTTTAAAAATACAAAGGAGAAAAATTATGAAGAAGATTTTAGTAGTTCTCCTTGCTCTCGTTCTCGCTCTCGCTATGGTAGCTTGCGGCGGTAACGGTGATGCTAAGGACACAGAAACAAACGCAAGTTCCGACTCGGTTGCTGATACCGTAGCAGACACTACCCCCGATACATCTGTAGATACAGAGGGCGGCGATGTTGCTTCCGTTATGAGCTATGCAGACTACATGGCAGCAGAGCTTGATGCTCCCGTTGTTATCGAGGCATATGTTCAGGCTAAGCAGTCCTGGTGGGATAACAAAGCTACTATCTACACTCAGGATCAGGACGGCGCATACTTCATCTATGAGATGGTTTGCTCCGAGGAAGACTATGCTAAGCTCGTTCCCGGCACAAAGATCCGTGTAAACGGCTTCAAGACAGCTTGGGAGGGCGAGATTGAAATCGCTTCCGGTGCTGAATTCGAGATCATCGAGGGTGCAGACACATATGTTGCAGAGCCTGTTGATCTTACAGCAGTTCTCGGTACAGATGAGCTTATTAACTATCAGAACCAGCTTGCAGCATTCAAGGGCATGACAGTTGAGGCTGTTGAGTTCAAGAACGGCGAGCCCGGCGATGATATTTATGTAACACTCGGTCTCGGCGGCGCAAGCTACTCCTTCTGCGTTGAGCTTTACCTCACAGGTCCCGACACAGAGGTTTACCAGTCTGTAAGTGCACTTGAGGTTGGCAATATTGTTGATGTTGAGGGCTTCGTTTACTGGTATCAGGGCGTTAACCCCCACATCACAGCAGTTACTGTTGTAGGTTAATCAATATTAATAAAAAATAAGCTGAAGCTATTGCTTCAGCTTGTTTTTTGTTATTTTTTAAGCACACGCTTCTTATTATAAACAGTAATTTGTCGAACAGGCGATAAATTAAAGTTTAAATTATAAGTCCACCCCTCCGTATTTCGGTAAGCAAACAGCATCTTAGGAACAAAATGAGCGTCTTTTCTAACCGTATTGACTTTTTTTCTTAATGTTCTGACTATTATCGACATAAAAAACGAAATTTCGAAGGGAAATTTATATCAGTTTCTTGTACTATCTTCACACTTTCGCAAAAACTCCTATTGCATTTTACTAAAAATCATGTTATAATAACCAGACAGTTAAGTTTTAATGCTCAAAAATATGAAAGGGAGATTTTGTAATGTATTACAAAAACGAGCTGGCGTTTTTTTGTGACACTCTGAGTAAAAATCATGTTAACAATCAAATAATCACATCCGGTGATCAATTATCAGAGGTTTTATCGCAAAGTTTTGCCAGGTTTTGCCCGAATGAACTTCTTGATAAGTTCACCACGGTTAACTTCATCGAAGAACCAAAGGAAAAGGTAATTTATAATCAGTTGGACAGTTTCGGTTTGTCATACATATATATGCTTCTTCCGGAAACCAAGGATAATTCTATTTTGTTTATAGGTCCATATAAACAATTTGAAGCTTCCAAGGAAAAAATATCAGAGCTTTGCAAAAAGAACAATATTAAGCAAAAGAACCTCGGAATCCTTGAAAAAATTCTCGGCAGCTTCCCAAAAATCGAGCAAGGCAGCATAATATTCTCCATGCTTGGTGTATTAGGTGAAGTACTTTGGGGTAAGGACAACTTCGAGTTCATTGACAATAACAGAGAAATATCTTCTCCCGCTTCTCCAATGATAGATAGATTTGATGAAGCTATGGTGGATATGAAAAAGATCGAATCTCGTTATAATGTCGAAAACGAGCTTATGGAAGCTGTTAAGCACGGGCATATCCACAAGGCAAATCAGTTTCTTTCGAGCTTTACTGTTGAGGATTTTGAGATCAGGAACGCTGATCCCGTCAGAAACGGTAAGAATTACTGCATTATTATTAACACTCTCCTTCGTAAATCCGCCGAAAGCGGAGGGGTTCATCCCACATATATTGATAGCATTTCGTCTGCTTTCGCAAAGAAGATAGAGAGCATTTCAACTCTGAAAGATATCCCTGCTATTATGGAAGAAATGGTTAACTCATATTGCAGACTCGTAAGAAAACACTCAATAAATGAATATACTCCCATTGTTCAGAAAGTTATAATTTCGATCGATTCCAATATTGCTTCTCCCCTTTCGCTCAGTACTCTTGCAAAAGAGCAAAAGGTAAGTCCCGGATATCTATCAACAGTTTTCAAAAAGGAAACAGGCAGCAGCATCACTGAATATATAAGAGAAAAAAGAATTAAACATGCTCAACATCTGCTTGCAACTACACATTTGCAAATACAGACTGTGGCACAGCGTTGCGGAATTCCCGATGTTCAATATTTTTCAAAACTATTCAAAAAAGAAACGGGCAAGCCGCCAAAGACATATAGAGAATACATTAAAAAGTGCTGACATAGACCGAGTGAAAATGTTTATCGCGTATTATTTAATTGTAAACAATATGCGAAAAGTATTTATTTTCACTCGGTTTTGTGTTATACTTATTCAGAATGTGGGCGAAAAAGTGCCCATAAAACATTTTGGCTATATTGCCATGGAGGAAAATTTAAATGAATATTAAAAAAATCGCACTTATCCTTTTATCATTAATGCTGATAAATTCCTTAGCATCATGCCAGCTTTCGGAATATGTTGACAAAGGCACTAACACAGCAGATGTTAGTAACACCGGGAGCACAGCAGACACCTCTGCTGAATCTATTACGGTAAATGCTGATGCAAAACCGGAGGATTACATTCCCGAAGGAATCGATATAAATTATCAGATGGACTATATGAGCGAAGATCTTACAAAATATGTTACTCTTGGAAAATATAAAGGCTTTGAAGCAGAGATCACTACATATACCGTAGATGATGAATATTTAAATAGCCGAATCGGAGAGCTCCTTGAAGAAAAAGCTGTTCCGTCAAAGATCACAGACAGAAAAACCGCAGAGGGAGACAAGATATATGTTGACTATGCGGGAACTCTTGACGGAGTTGCTTTTGAAGGCGGCTCTGCACAAAATGTTGAAATAAGTCTTACCGAAAGCAGCGGATATATTCCCGGCTTTACCGACGGAATGTATGATGTTATGCCGGGTGAAACGGTTTCTTATGAAGTCACCTTCCCCGAGGATTACCATGTCGAAGATCTTGCGGGCAAGCTTACCGTTTTCACCGTTACAGTTCACTATATCGTTGGCGATCCCGTCACTCCTGAACTTGATGATGCATTTGTAGTCGAGAATTACGGAAGTGAGGGCTGCAATACGGTTGATGAATTCAAGGTATATTTAAAAGCACAGCTTGAGGACGAAAGAAAAGAGCAACTAAACGACGATCTTGCGCAGGATATTTGGGCAATGATAATGGAGGATGTCACCGTTATCGAGCTTCCCCAAAATGCAATTGATTCTCTCTACTGGCTCAACCGCGCAAATTATGAGGCATATGCCGCACAGCAAGGAATTTCATATGAAAATTTCCTCTCAACATATATAGGTCAGACCGACGAACAGCTTCTGCAGTATGCCGAAAACTATATCAAGGAGGATATCGTTATCTACTCCATTGTAAAGGCTGAAAATCTTGAGATCACAGATGAAGAGCGCGCAGAAGAAGTTGCTAAATTCTGTGTTCAATACGAAATGACCGAGGAAGAGCTTGTTGCCGCTTACGGCGAAGATAGGATCATCAGCGTCATACAGTGGAATAAGCTGATGAAGGCGATTTGTGAATGGAATACTGCTATTGAGGTGATAGAATAATTTTGACTGCTCTGAAGCAATATTTCAGGCTTATACAAACATAATATCAAAAAAGGGCTGAGTCATCAGCCCTTTCGTTTTAGCAAAGGATTTTTTCAAATGCCGCCGATAAACAGTAATTTATCTAAATTATTTACATTTAAATTACAGCAACGGACTGCGTCAAAAGCTTCCTGAAAGCAATTGACTCAGTCCCTTCGTTTTTATCAGCAGAACACGGTTTTAAGACCGTCATTTTCTCGCAAATAAAAGACTTCGCTGACGCTGTCATCGGTAAACACGGTAAGCATTTCGCCAAAGCCGTCGATAAGCTTTTCGGATCTATGCAGCTCCTCGAGCGGATACCAAAACATCTCACCCTCGCTTGAATTTTTCAGCTCTCCCGAAAATTTATCCGCAACATAAAGAAATACTATATAACGCTTCCCATCCTTTGCTTTGTGAAATTCCTTTATACCGCAAAGCCTTGGTTTTTCAAGTGAGAGCCCTGTCTCTTCCTGAATTTCCCGTACAACAGAAGGACTTACATATTCCCCCATCTCAACATGTCCGCCCGGAAAATTCCATCCACGCCATGTTGGATCATTTTTCTTATCCTGCACCAACACATTCCCCCTGCCGTCGCAGATCATGCACATATTTGTAAGCTCTACTTCTTCATTTCTTGACATTTTGACCCGACTCCTCATTTCTCTCAAAACTAACTTTTCATAAATGAACGGTAGCAAAATTCAGACATTTCACTAAAGCCAAGTATTTATAAGGGGCAAAGCCAAAATCAGACGTTGCCCCTTTTGAGTCTAATATTATTCTGCCGCATCCGTTTCTGTATCCGCTACGGTAGTTTCGGGTTCCGATTCGGCAGCAGTTTCGGTATTTTCCTCTAAATCTCCGAAAAGTTCATCTGCCTCGATCTTATTGTCGATAATTTTTTGACCTTCATCCTTTTCGTCACATCCGCAAACAAAAAGCGAGATCACAAGTAAAGCCGCAAGAACAAAAATAGAAAGTTTTTTCATAATCAATTCCCCCACATTTTTAATTATATTTTAGCACAAAAAATTCGTTCTGTCAATATTAAGTAAGCAAAGAGTTTGAAAGCTCATCAATAAAATCGCGGAGTTTTTTGCGATTCAGACAGTAATAAATCCTATTCGACTCCCTCTTTATCTCAACAAAACCACATTCCATAAGCAGTGCCATGTGGTGAGATATGGTAGCGGTACTGAGATCAAGAAGAGATGCCAACTGCTGACCGTATTTTTCACCTTCCGCAAGCAAACGAAGGATCTCAAATTTACGCAAATCACCAACAGTACGCAAATTTCTGCAAAGCTTATCTTCAAGGGTAGAAGAGTCTGTTATCTCCTTAAGCGGCTCAAAAAGAACGCCAATATAGAAGAAATCATAAACACGCTCATCCGTATAGCTCATGAGATACTTTGTGGTATTGCACATAACGATGGAAGGCTGAAGATAAAGTATATCAACAGACGGAGAAATGGAAAAATCATAATTTTCTTCAACGAATTTTGCCCCTCCGCTGGAAAGAGGCTCGGCAATTGCCGAAAGAAACCATCCTATATAATGCTTAACAACATCATATTTCTGCATAAACAGCCTTCCTGCATCCTCAAGAATATCCGCAAGCAGGTTTTTATATGAATCAAAATTATTATAAAGACGGCAAAGCTCAAATTTTTCATCAGCGGGTATGGGCATCTCTTCAATAAAGGAGAAAAGCTCATTATAGTTTGTAATATCTTCGTTCCAATCGGATGGAGCATAATCATCGATCAATATCGATGTCAAATTGATAAAAAATGCTGCCTTTGAAAGGTCTCTTATTCTGCGAATATCCGCATAAAATTCGGGCTCTGCCCTGCGGCAGGCATCGTGGATAAGATAAAATGCAAAGCATCCCTTCATTGCGCTGTGTCTGGCAAAAAGAAAATCCAAAAGCTTTTCATCTGCCGCAAGAGAGCCGATAACATATTCACTTATTTCGATGATGGCATTAAAGCAGTTATCAAGCACCTCCGCCTCAATGGAAAACTTCTTTTGAATAGCATTTTTCAGCTCTGCGCAGGATTGTCCGTTTCTACTGTTATAAAGGAGCATGGCAGTCTCATAAACGATATTTGGTTCACGAAGCAGCTTAATTTCCATATTTTTTACCTCTCCCGGGATTTAATCCCAATTCTTTGATGTTTTAAGTTTATCACATATATCAAGGTTTGTCAAGTGTTTTTTATCAAATGTTATAAAATATTTGATATATATATAATAATTTACAGCAGCGTATTTCTAATTTAGACGCATTTCTAACACAAGTTCGACAAAAATGCACATCACAAGCATCAAAAAAGTTTATACGAGCTCAATCCACTTTTATCTATATCGACCGTAAAATTCGATGCATTTCTAATGGGAATTGTTTTTTGATAAATGCAAAATTATAGCTCATCCGACACTTATCGCAAAATGAACAAAAAATTATTGTAAAATTTATCAAAATCGTCACAAAAACTGTTTACTTGGAGAGAAAAATGTGGTATAATATAGAGTTGGAAAGTAAAATTTGATAATTTGGGGGATAAAATTTTGAAAAGAGAAGATCTCAGAAACATTGCGATAATAGCGCACGTTGACCATGGAAAAACGACCCTTGTGGATGAAATGTTAAAGCAGGGCGGCGTTTATCGCGACAATCAGGCAACTACCGAAAGAGTTATGGACAGCAACGCACTGGAAAAGGAAAGAGGAATAACCATCCTTGCAAAGAATACCGCTGTCCACTATAAGGATGTAAAAATAAATATCGTCGACACCCCCGGTCATGCTGATTTTGGCGGTGAAGTTGAGCGTATCCTTAAGATGGTAAATGGAGTTATCCTTCTCGTTGATGCTGCTGAAGGGCCTATGCCTCAGACACGCTTTGTGCTCCAAAAGGCTCTGGAAATGAATCACAGAGTTATCGTTGTAGTAAACAAAATCGACAAGCCCGATGCTCGTCTTGAGGAGGTTGAAGAGGAAGTTCTTGAGCTTCTTATCGACCTTAACGCAACAGATGAACAGCTTGACAGCCCAATGATCTTCTGCTCCGGCAGAAACGGCACAGCTTCCCTTTCGCCCTATCAGCAGGGAGAAAATCTCGAACCGCTTTTTGACACCATTCTTGAATATATGCCCGCTCCCGAGGGTGATACCGAGGGTGATCTCCAGCTTCTCGTTTCTTCCATAGATTATAATGAATTTGTGGGAAGAATAGGAATAGGCAGAATTGAGCGCGGAACGATACGCCAGAATCAAGAGGCAATGGTTTGCAATTACCATTCAGATGCTACTCCAAAAAGGACAAAGATCGTTTCTATTTATCAGTTTGACGGCTTGACGCGTACTCAGGTTGAAAGTGCAACGGTTGGAGATATCGTTTGCTTTGCAGGGGCTGCCGATATTACTATCGGTGATACCATAACAGCCGTAAGCACCCCCGAGCCCCTTGAATTTGTTAAGGTAAGCGAGCCTACAATGGAAATGACATTCTCTGTTAACGACAGTCCGTTTGCTGGCAAAGAAGGAAAATTCGTCACATCACGCCAGCTTCGCGAAAGACTCTATAAGGAGCTTTTAAAGGATGTTTCACTCAGAGTTGAGGACGGTGAAACAACAGACCAATTCAAGGTTGCGGGAAGAGGCGAAATGCATCTCTCCATCCTCATAGAAACCATGCGCAGAGAGGGATATGAGCTTTGCTGCAGTACACCGAGAGTTCTTTATAAGGATATAGACGGAGTCAAAAATGAGCCAATGGAGCGCGTATCAATTGACGTGCCCGAGGAATATATGGGAACCGTCATTGAAAAGCTTGGAAAGCGTAAGGGCGAGCTTCTTGAAATGAATCCACACGGAAGCAGAATGAGAATCGAATATTCAATTCCTTCAAGATGTCTTTTCGGTTACCGTTCCGAATATATGACCGATACACGAGGTGAGGGTATAATCAACTCGATTTTTGACGGATATCAGCCCTTCAAGGGAGAGATTCCCATGCGTTATACAGGCTCTCTTGTTGCTTCCGAGGACGGTGAGACCACAAGCTACGGTCTTTTCGGTACTCAGGAGCGCGGTGATATGTTTGTGGGCGTTGCCACTCCCGTTTACGAGGGAATGATCGTGGGTCAGAATCCCAAGGGACAGGATATCGCCGTAAATCCCTGCAAGAAAAAGCACCTTACAGCAATCCGTTCAACAGGTGCAGACGAAAAACTGCTTCTTACACCTCCGATAATCTTCAGTCTTGAAGAAGCAATTGAATTTATCGCAGATGACGAGCTTATTGAGGTAACTCCCAAGTCTGTAAGACTTCGCAAAAGAATACTCAATACCGAGCTTCGTCTTAAAGCAGAGGCTGCAAGAAAAAAGCAGGCATTGAATAAATAATTTTTAGGGGCTTAGCCAATCGGTTAAGCCCCTTGTATGTATAATTGGGAATTTATCGAACAGTTGCTGAGTGCGCTGTAACCATTCGACAAATTCCTGTTTAACACATATTTCCTCAAACATTGATGTCAACAGCCTCACCGAGCGGCAAGGAATAGATGCAAATTCTGCCCGGAGCTTTGCCGAAGATCTGCTTTACTGCTTCTTTATAATAAGAAAGCTGTGTTCCGTGCCTTTCAGAGAGCATTTTTGCGGCAAGTGCAGGTGAAGCAAGCTCTTCAGAGGTCAGATGGTCGGTCTTGTAATCGCAAAGTATTATATTTCCCGCTTTATCAACTAAAACAAGGTCGATGATTCCCTGCACAGTTATCTTTTCGTCCTCGATCTTTGACCTAAAATCCTCATCTTCGGTGAAAAGTGCGGCAGGCATTTCGATATTGAATCTCTGTTCTCTCCACATCCTGCCACCTTCACTAATAGATGCTTTAAGCCCCTTATAAAAACTGCTGCTAAAGAATTTTTCAAGCTGATAAGTATTGACCAGTGCCGCAGTTTCCCTTGAAATAAAGCCTTTTTCGCAAAGAAGTGCAAGCTCTTCATTTACACCGCTTTTTTCGGCTCTTTCAAAATCGCAAAACTGCATAAAGGTGTGAGTTGCCGTACCTCTCTCAGCTCCCGTTGCCCTCTCTGACGCAGGTAGGAGAAAAGCAGGCTTTTCACGAAGGCTCGTAAGCTCTCTTTCGCTCTCCTCGTCAACTTGATCCAGAACTCTTGGGAAAAGCCTTGAAACCGAAAGCTTTGCGGGAAGCTTTGAGAGATGCGAATATTCATATTCAAATCCAAAACGCTTTTTGAAAAGCTCAAAAACGTCATCATCCGCTTTTTCGGTATCATCCGTCTTTGCAGGCACCTCGCCCCTTTCATATCCGATCTCTTCAAGGAGCGGAATATCTTTTGGCTGTAATTTTTTAACAGTGAGAAAATCCTTATCTTCATCACTCATGGCATTATATGCCGTGGCAACAAAATCAAGATAGCATGAGCATCTCATAATAGAATATTCAGAAGCGTATTTGGCTCGCAGCGCGGCTTTGCTTTCCCATGCGTCGCTGAGAACATGCCCCGTCAGATAAAGTCTTTCTCTTGCACGGGTCATGGCAACATAAAGTATTCGCATCTCCTCCTCGATCTCTTCACATTCGTTTCTTATAACCAGAGCTCGATGAATAGCGTTTTCAAGGGTTGCAAATCCGCTTTCCGTGCCGAATTTCAAGCCAAGTCCCATATCATAATCGAATTCGATTCCCGCCTTTGTCTGATTATTTCTCATAGGCTTTTGAATATAAGAGACAAAGCAAACAGGAAATTCAAGTCCCTTTGAATTGTGCACTGTCATAACACTTACAACATCGGCAGTTCCCGTAGTTGCAGGCGGCTCAACCGTCTGATTTGATTCTATGATATCATTAACATAGCCTATGAAGCTGTAAAGACCCTTATATGAGCCTGCCTCATAGCGTCTCGCATAATCATAGAGAAGCAAAAGATTTGCCCTTCTTTCCGCAACCGACATATCATCATTTTCCTCATCTCCCCCCACATATGAGAGAATAAGTGTATCCGAATATAGATATCGCAGAAGCTTATCTATGGGCAAAAGCCTTGACATATGGCGGTAAAGCTCCAGCTTTTCAAGGAAAAATGATATTTTTTCTCGGAGCGATTCTTCATCCGCATTTTCCGCAGCTGAAACAAGATCGTCGAAAAACGAACCGCTCTCGCTTGCCGATCTGCGTATTTTTATAAGGTCGCCCATGTCAAAGCCGAAAAGGGGCGAACGGAGAACGCCCGCAAGATAAACGTCCTTTTGAGGGTTGTCGATAACGTTCAGAAGGCTCATCATAAGGAGTACCTCGGGGTTCTCGAAATAATTGACGGTCGTTCTTGCAGAGCAAGGTATTCCCACATCCGAAAGTGCCTTTGCAAAAGCGTTTGCGGCAGCATTTCCTCTTGTGAGAATAGCAATGTCAGAAGGACGCAAGCGTCGAAGCTCTCCACCCTGCTCGCATTTTTCGTTAGGGTCGGAAAGAAGCCTTGCGATCTCGGAAACCACATATCTTATCTCAAGCTCTCCGCCGTCTCCCTCTTTTTCCGCTCTTTCCTCGTCCGTCATTTTGTCAAGTGCGGTCTTTGTATAAGCACGGACAACGGCAAGCTCCGCTCTTGCCATTTCTCTGCCCTCGGGCTTTATTCTTTTACCGAAAACAAGATCGTCGCTGTCAATATAACCGATGCTGTTAGGACCTTTTCTGAAAATAAAGCCGCAGATCAGATTGGTTATCTTTATAACAGTATTGTCACATCTGAAGTTTTCCGACATATATATGGCGCAATTATCACTTTTCTCGGAAAGTTCAAGTAGAGGAAAGCCGTTTTTATAATCGGCAAAAACCGATGGCTTTGCGCCTCTGAAGCGGTAGATGCTCTGCTTTATATCGCCAACCATAAATCTGTTTCTGCCGTTTGAAATGGCATCAAAAATTCTGTCCTGAACGATATCGGTATCCTGGTATTCGTCAATATAGATCTCGTCGTATTTTTTTGAATACTCTCCCGCAAGCTCTGTTGGATTTCCATCCTCATCAATGAAGAGCTTTAGCGCAAAACGCTTGTTATCGGTGAAATCACATGACTGTCTGCTTCTCTTTTCCTCGGAAAAACGCTTTTCAAATTCAGAAAGAAGATCATAGAGCATCATGCAAAGCTCACTCATTTTAGAAGCATCACCGGAGAGTATTTCCTCTGAATATGAGAAAAAATCCTTGCCGATTTTTGCATAATTATCGCAAATATCAGATCGTAGCGTTTTGAATTGTTCCAAAATCTCACCGCAATTTCTGAGACTTTTGAGAGAAATTTTTGAATATGCCCCAAAAAGCCTTGCACTCTCTCCAT
The DNA here is from genome assembly GCA_964411355.1 of uncultured Lachnospiraceae bacterium. Lineage (GTDB taxonomy): Bacteria > Bacillota > Clostridia > Oscillospirales > CAG-272 > SIG710. The sequence continues at coordinate 13,003 of CAYPKQ010000004.1, read as the reverse complement.
AATCTCCTGAAAGTATCACTTCCTTTGTTTTTCCAAAATGATCCCTGTCATATGTAAATGAAGGACCATACGCGGCGAAGGCGGCATCATCTTGCTTTATCTCGTCAAGAGCATCGGCATAAATCTTTTCGCAATAGTCAAAAAATCCAAGGCAATATTCCGAAATACATTTGCCCGCACGGGTGCTGAAAAATGGCATCGACGCTTCATTTTTCAGTTTTTCCGCATTTTTTCGGAGAATTTCAAGAAAATCCGGATAACCGCTGAGGGTATTATGCAGCTTTATCAGCGGTTCCTCGGCATCAAGAATACCCCTTGAGCCCATAAAGCAATCCATGAGAGGACGGAAGGCTTCCTTCTTTTCCTCATAAAAATCCTCAATGACCTCTCCCATTATGCGAAGCTTGATTGCCGCAAGCTCACTTTCATCTATCATGGATATTCCCGCAGGCAGAGAAAGAAGCTCAAAATTATCCCTCACAACCGAAAGATAAAAGGAGTCAATGGTACAGATATCGGCACTGCCAAGCTTCATCATCTGCTTTTGCAGATGACGTGCGGCGGGATTTTTTGCAAGCTCTGCGCCAAGTGCCGCAGAAATCTTGCTTTTAAGGTCTGCTGCTGCGGCTTTAGTAAAGGTGACGATAAGAAAACGGCTGATATCCGCAGGATTCTTCTCATCCGTAAGACGTCTGATTATTCGCTCTGTGAGAGTTGTGGTCTTTCCCGAACCTGCTGCGGCAGAAACGAGAACAGTCTTACCGCTTGTATTTATTGCACTTAACTGTGCGGGGGTAAAATCAGCCATCAAATGTCACCTCCTTCGGTATATTCGTCATTTTCATATTCGGTCTTTATATGCGCTCTGCGGCATACCGCCTTCATATCACAGTATTCGCATGGGAATTTTCCATCATGTTTTTTAGGCTCGATTGAGGCATTTCCGCATCGCAGCTCTGTGAAAACAGAGGTCAGAGTCTTCTCTGCTGTTTTTTTGATCTCCCCGATCTCCTCTTCCGTTTTAAAGCAGACCTCTTTTTTCTTGCGTTTTCTGCCGCCGTAGCCCGACATAACGTATTTTATATCCTCGTTTATCGCCTTCTCAACTCGCTCGTCTGCAAGAACAATTCCGCTTCTCGTAAGCTTTTCTTCAGCGTCATTTCTTATATCCTCTTCACTGACGCCGCTTTTTTCGCTGATTCCCGATATCTTTGAGCTGAGATAGACTACCCCTGCTTCTTTAAGCTCGCCTCGACAGCCCAGTCTTGCTTTGTTTTCGGGAGATGAACATATGCTGAAAAGATACAGAAGCATCTGGAGGTTAAGCCCCTCCTCAATATCCTCAAGTCTGAATTCCTTTGAGCCGGTTTTATAGTCCACGACCTTAACATAGGTATATTCTCCGTCCTCCCAAAGGTCAACTCTGTCAACAAATCCCTTTATCGAAACACGTGTTCCGTCCTTCAGCTTGAAAACAAGAGGAGATATTGTCTCGGGCTTGTCCGCATTTATCTCAAGCTCGAAGAATTTGGGAGTAAATTTACTGCTTTTCAGCTCGTCTGTAATGTTTTTAACAAGAAGGCGGGTAAGGTGCTTCAGCTTATCGAGGCTATGGGAAACCCGCTCCCTTTGTGCGTCCTTTTCGGGAATATTCTCCCCGGTATAAAGCTCCATAAGCTTCTTTATAAGCTCCTCCGCCTCTTCCTCTGCTTTCTTTGCATTAAAACCGTTCTCATCTGTAACGGCTTTGACAAATTGCTCGATAAGTGCATGTACAAGAGAGCCGATATCGCTGATAGAAAAGACATTTTTCTCATCCGGGCGAAGCTTCAGCACATATTTGCACCAATAATCAAAATGGCATTTGATATATTTTTCAAGAGCAGAGGGTGAAAAATTCATCTTTTTTCCAAAAACAAGCTCTCCTATCTCCTCGGGAACGGTGCATTTTCTCTCGCCAATGGGAGTAAATAGAGTTTCAAAGCGTGCGGAAAATTCTTCGCTCTCCGAAAAATATTTGCGCAGAGCCTCACCATCGCTGCCATCTGCCATAGCGGAATATTCAAAGGCGACCTTACTGCTCCAGAGCTTATCACGGTACGGGAGATAAGCATAGTCCCGTGCTTTTAGTCCAAGCAAATGAGCTGTGCGGTTAAAGGCAATAGAGGGAAACATCTCCTTGCCGCCCTGAAGCTCGGATGCGGAATAGGTCAGAATGAGCTTTTCGGAAGGCGCAGATATGGCGCGGTAAAAATAGAAAAGCTCCTCGGCGGCACTTTCCTCACTCATGGGGGAAAGCTCAATTCCGTTTTCCGCAAGAAACGCCTTATCCTCATCCGTGAGCATCCTGTTTCCCTTTACGCTTTCGGGGAAAACACCGTCACCAACGCCGATAATTATAGCGCATTTCGGCTTATTTGCACGAAGGAGAGCGGCAGAACCGACGGTCACCTCATCGCAGGATGTGGGGATAGAGCCAAGCTCCGCCTCGCCAAGCACTATGCGAAGTGCCTGCTCAAATTCGAGAGAGTCATATTTTCCATCGTCATTTTCAAATGACGCAATGATTTCAAGAACGTCAAGGATCGTGTTATATAAGCGCAATGCCTCGTCTGCCGATTGTCTGTCTCCTCTCATAAGACAGGAATCGGAAAATTCCTTCATTTTTTCGGCAAGCGAAAGCTTTTCCATATATGTAAAGAGTGCCGTGCACATATCCTTGTTGCTTTCAGATGCTTCAAGGTCACTGAAAAGTGCTTCGAGTGGCTCTGTAAGTGCCCTTTTACATTCATTTACAACCGCCAGCACCTTCTCGCCCTCCTTTGAGGGGGTGGAAGAATATGAAAATGGATCCATCGTCCAATCGTCACCGAGAAATGCCTTTCCCTTTATGCTCCATTTCCATATATATTGCTCAAAAAGGTCTCCCTCTCTCTCTCCAAGACCCGTAAGCCCGGTTTTCAGATAAGTGATAACGTCCTCAGTTCTCCAGCCGTAGTTTTTTATTCGCAGAGCGCAAAGAATGAGCTTTGCCAAGGGCATAGCGGAAACATCGGTGCTTCTTGACATAAAATACGGAATATCCGCCTTTTCAAGAGCATTATCTATAATTCCTTCGTACATTCCGACATTTCTTGCAAGAATAATGATATCTCTATATCTCATTCCGCCATGGACAAGTTCAGAAACACAAGCTGCAGCCGCCTCCGCCTCCTCATAAACATTTGTGCATTTGATAAGACGGACGCAATCGGTATTTCCATCCTTCAAAGGCTCGGCATCAAAGCGCCAGATATCACGGCAAAGGTGCAAAAGCGCACTTTCTTTCGTTCTTTTATTACCCGAAAGAAAAATTTTCTCGGGCACGATATCCGCTTTTTCAGCGAGTCTTTCAAGCTTTTTGAGAGTTTGAATTATACCCTCAAATTGAAGAGAACCACCTCTGTTTTCACCTTCCATGCAGAGTGAAACGGCGGTAAGCTCTGCCTGCTGCATTATCCGAAAAATAACATTTTCCTCAGAGCGGGTAAAGCTTGTAAAGGAATCGATATAAACGCTTACGCCCTCAAAAAACAGATGATCTTCAAGCGTTTTTGCCAGCTTTCCCACATCGTCCGAGGGATCACCGCCGCCAAAGTTTTCAAGGGACGCAGAATATGCCGAATATATGAGCGCCATATCCGAAAGCTTTGCTTTTATCCTGCTTTCATCCTCTGCCAAAGAAGCCGCTCTCTCAAGTGCCATGGGGGAAACCCCGTATGCCTTGAATTCTTCAATTTGCGAGAGCATAACCGAGGAAAAAGTGCTGTCTGCACCGAGTGTACCGTATTCGGAAAGAAGCGGAGAGAGTGAGCGAAGTATATTCCACATCGCAAGAGCCTTAACTCCGCTACTGACATAATTATAGGTAAGTCCGCCGTATCTTCTGAAAACGCTGTTTGCAAGTCGGGTGAAATTAAGCACCTCAAAGGAAAGCTGTGCCGATGGGGGAAGAACTCGCAGCATATCCTTTTCCCTTGCAACGGTCTCCTGCTCTGGGACTATGAGAATGGCACGTTTTCCATCTTCAATATCCTTTTTTATCATTTCGGTGATGAGGGTGGTTTTTCCGCTACCCGCACCGCCAAGAATAATCTTTAACATATTTTATCTCCTAAAATATAGTCATATAATCGCTCGTAACCTTTTCGATTACTCTTCTGCGAAGCATAAAGAAAAATGTTTTCCGCACAAGAAAAATATTCTCTCCTTCTCCCTCTTCCCTTGCAGTTACATAATAATTTGACCCTTCAAATCCCTTTTTTGAGAAGAAAAAGGGAGAAACTATGATAACTGCAGAGCCGTTCGAGGCAAGAGATCTTGCATTTGAATAAAAATATCCCTTTTCGCTGTTTTTTCTTTTTATCTGTTCTCTTGAAGCAAAAAGTATATAGACCCTCTTGTCCTTCAGCTTTTCTCCGAGGCTCTTCACAACTCTTCGTCCTCTGAAAAGAAGCGCAACGAGACTGAAAAGCGCAAGTACCAATACAAAAGGCAGAGCCACGATGAAAACCGAAAGAGATGCAACAAGAGCCACACCCGATTCAGCCAGAACCACAAGCCTTGTGACCCATCTGAGAAGGGTTGAGAGAAGCCTAAATCTTCTGAAATATTTTATCACCTTATTTGCCAGACCGAAGGCATAGGTGCTTCTCGCAAGCTTTACGGAATATCTTATATAGCTTTTTTCCGCCATAACGGAGGAAAACTGATATCTCCCATGCCAAAGCTTTGAAATGCTGTCTCCCGCCCTCTCATAGCCCATATCCGAGCGCAGGCGTTGAAGCTCTCTCTCAAGCTTTTTTACCTTTTCACTTAGCCTCTTGTTTTCTTCTCTTAAGCGATCGTCACTCATGCTTATCTCCGTTTTCGTAAAGCTTCAAATTTCGAAGGATCGTGTTTCTGCCCCGCCACGAATAGGCTCTCAAAGAAAAATCCTCATCACTCATGTGATTTACTAAATCCAAAGTCAGAATAGGGATGCGATCTTCCAAAAAAAACGAAATTTTTGTTTCCGAAATCTTCTCTGAATGAGGGCAAGCAAGCTGACAAATATCACAGCCCCACACAGCCCCACTTGAAACAAGCGTTTTTTCTTCACACGTCGAAAGCTCCCTCTTCTTTTGGGAAATAGCCGAGATGCACTTTTCCCTGTCAAGCCCCACAGGACACCCCACGGCGCATCTGCCGCAGTTTTCACATTCCTTCGGTTCTTCATAAAAGGTATCAAAAGAAGCATCGGTAATGATACATCCGATAAAAACGAAGGAAGAATATTCTTTTGTTATGAGAAGATGATTTTTTCCTATGATCCCAAGTCCGCCTGCGGCTGCTGCATGGACCTCGTCAATGGGAGAATGATCCGAGAATCCCGCAAAAATATTGCCTTTGTATTCTCTCTCAAGCCTCGGTATCAAACGCCCGAAAAGCTCCGAAAAATACAAATGATAATCTCTGGGCACAGCATAGAGCGAAATATTCTTTTCCCTTTCGCCCGCAACATAATAGGGGACAGTGAAGATAACCGCCCTTCCCTTTTCCTTATCTATTCCGACCTTTTCCAGAAGATAAGGCTTTTTTATTTTGCAATGAGAAAGAGAGACTGCAGATACGTTTTCTATGCCCTCTTTTAATAGAAGCTCCCGTATAAACTCCAAAGCCACGGTATTCATCCCCTTCATTTTTTAACAGCCTATCTCCTCATATATCTCCATGAGGCGTTCCTCGATCTCATTTTTTCTCGTGTCAAGCTCTGCGGCTTTCATATAGTCGCTTGCGGCATCTCCGTAAAGCTCATTTTCTACCTCTTCAAGCTCAGTTTCCAGCTTTTCCGCCTCTTTTTTCAGCCTTTCAAGCCTTTTTTTCTCTTTTCTTGCGTCAGAAACCGACTGCTTTGCCTTTAGATACTGCTCCTTCTCGGAGCTTTCCTTGCTTTCCGATATAAACGTGCCCATACCTTTAAGTCTCTCTTCCCTTGCCTCTTTGAATTCTCTAAATTCATCATATCCCGAGCCACGGTGTAAAATTCCGTAATCAAGAATATCCGAGCCGAAGGGAGCTCCCGGTTTTATCTCGATTATTCTCGTTGCCAGCTTGCCGATAAAGTATCGGTCATGTGAAACTGTTATGACCGTTCCGTCATATTCTTCAAGTGCGCTCTCAAGAGCTTCCCTTGAGCCGATATCGAGATGGTTCGTAGGCTCGTCGAGAATAAGCAGATTCATTCTTGAAAGTATGAGCTTTGAGAGTGTGAGCCTTGCTCGCTCTCCGCCGCTGAGCACCGATACTGTCTTATATACGTCCTCGCCAACGAATCTGAAAAGAGCAAGTGCATTTCTGACTTCTGTTTCCGTCATTGAGGGATAAGCATCCCAAAGCTCGTCAAGGACGGTTTTGGTCATATCAAGATTTTGGTTTTCCTGGTCGTAATAGCCTATCTCAACATTATAGCCTGTTTCGATTTTACCGCCCGTTGCCGCAAGCTTACCCAGTAGAATTTTTATAAGGGTCGATTTTCCGCATCCGTTTGCGCCGATGATGAATACCTTTTCTCCCTTTTTCACAAGGAAGGAAAGATCATCAAAAAGCTTCTTTTCACCAAAAGCCATTGAGAGATTTTTGACCGAAAGCACCTCGTTTCCGCTCTCGCCTCCCTTTGTGAAGGTCAGCCTTATGTTTTTTGGATCATTTTCCGGCTTATCAAGCTTTACCATGCGGTCAAGTGCCTTCTGTCGGCTTTCTGCGGCAATGATATTACGCTCTCTGTTCCAAGCCCTCTGCTGTGCAATATAGGCTTCCTGACGGGCGATCTCCTTTTGCTGATTTTTATAGTGTCTTTCCTCGATCTCGCGGTCGATCTTCCTCTGCTCCATGCTTTTCGTATATCCGCCGTTATAAAGCTTTGCTTTGTGATTCCAAATATGGAGAGTTTTATTGGTTATTTTATCGAGAAAATATCTGTCGTGGGAAATAACGAGAATATTTTTCTTATAGGAAACAAGGAAATTTTCAAGCCATCCGAGAGTTTCCATGTCAAGATGGTTGGTAGGCTCGTCAAGGATGAGGATATCAGGCTCTCGGCAAAGCTGTCTTGAAAGAGCAAGTCTTGTTCTCTGTCCTCCGCTGAGGCTTGAGCAAGGAAGTGAAAAGCTGCTCTCCTCAAAGCCCATTTTTTTGAGAATCGACGCAGCTCTTCCTCGAAACTCAAGTCCTCCGCTCTGAGAAAATCTACTGTAAAGCTCTGTATATTCATTTGTCAGCGAGCGATAAATGGCGCTGTCCGATTCATTTTCTCTCTCCCGAAGTTCCCTCTCAAGCTCTTCGAGACGCACTTCAGCTCTTATAAATTCGGGAAAAGCCGAATACATCTGCTCAAGCACGGTATCAGCGCAAAGCTCGGATATTTCAAATGCCCCATCTTGGGTAAGAACGCCGATGGTTTTATCTTTTGAAATATAAACACTTCCGTCCGTTGGCTCGTATTCGCCCGTTATCAGCTTGATAAGGGTAGATTTTCCGCTTCCGTTGACGCCTATAATTCCAAGCTTATCTGCCTCATCGAGAGAAAAAGAAATATTTTCAAGTATTGTTTTCGTTCCCACGGAAAAGCCGAGGGATTCTACGCTTATTGATGTCATAATTTATCCTTTAAAATTTTATTTTCATTTCGATGGCAACACCAAGGATTCTTGCACTGCCGCTTTCAAAATCCTCGGGAGTGAGGACTATCGGATCATATTCCTCGTTTTCGGGGAGAAGAAAGATTTTCCGCTTCTCCATATGAAATCGCTTGACCGTTGCGCTCTCACCGCCCACAAGGCAGGCAACTATATTCCCCTCCTCGGCATATTGCTGTTTTTTGAAAAGCACAAGCGAGCCTTCGACCATTCCGCAATCCTTCATGCTGTCCCCGATAACGGTAAGATAAAAATAATCCCGCTCATCCCCGTTTCCAATGTCTGCGCTCTCATATCCCAGCAAAGTTTCATTTGTTATAATGGGATGACCTGCACGTATTTCACCGATTATGGGAATCATCTTAACATTGTCCTGTTCCTTTTCGGGAAAGGAAATGCATCCATATCCAAAATCGTCACTTACAAGACAGCTCATTTCAACACCGAAATAGTCAGCAATCATCTTAAGCTTATCTGCCTTTGGAACAGACCTTCCGTTTTTCCAATCGGAAAGGGTCGAATTTGCAATGCCGGTTGCCTTTGCCACCTTATATGAGGTTGATTTTTTCAGTTCCAACAGCTTTTCATAATTTGAATAACTCATCAGAAAAACGCTCCTCTTCAGAAAAATTCCAAAATAAGAAGAAAATGTGAAATAAACTATTGACAATATTGCGGAAATGCGTTATAATATTTCTGTAATCGGACAAATCCGAAAGCGATTTTGGCAGAAAATCGGTTTTTCCCCCCGTAAAAACGATAAGAGTCAATAGTCTTTAACTTATATTATAATATAGTATTACGGATTTGTCAACAAAATATTTGTATTCCGGAGGCTTTTATGAAAAAATATAATAGCGGAAGCTGCAGGCCACTATTTTGCAGATTGTGTGGCGGTGCGGTGCTAAGAGGCGATTTTGCCATGAAGTTTTACGAAAAGGTTGTTTGCAATTCCTGTATTTCCGAAATATCCGCAAGAGAAATATTACGCATTTGCGAATTTTCTTCAAAAGAGGAGCTTCTCTATAATTTGGGATTTACTGCTGTGTGAGGTGCTTATGGTTTTAAACGAAAATGATGCGATTTGTGAAGTAAAAAAGTACCTTGAAGGCTACGAAGCAAGCAAAAAGCTTCTTCGGATGATGAAATACGAAAAGGATTTTTTTGGAAATGAAAACGAGGATGATTCCGAGGATATTCTGCTCATTCCGGGCGGTGATGAGATGATGCTGAAATCAAAAATGTACGATATACGCAGATTTATTGTGAGTATGGACGACGGTAACGAAAAAACATTGCTTTTCTATCATTACATAAGGGGTTTTTCGGTTGAAAAATGCTCGGAAATGATGAATATAGGCAGAACGAGTGCTTTTCGCCTTAAGAAAAAGGCTCTGCTTGCAGCCGCAAAAAGAATGAAGGAAAAGCAACTAAACCGCAGAATTGCTTGAAATATAGGTTGTATCCGTTAAACAGTAATTCATCGGTGAGGGATATTTCGCCTCTGCGGAGGCGAAACTCCCGCCCCTCTAAATTACTGTTCATAAGAAAAGAGGCTGAATTTCAGACTCTTTTCAGTACACCCATTTTTCGGGGATAAAATAATCGGTGTAAATTCCGTAAAGCCCATACTCTCGCCATTCTTCAAAAAACGAAAGGTCATTAACTGTATGTGCATAAGTAAATATGCCAAGCTCGGCAAGGCGAGAAACAAGGGTTTCGGTAAGAACCTCCTTTGGAATCGTCATCGCCCAAGGTCTCTCACGCTCCGCAAAGCTCAAAAGTCCCTCTTCGTTGTCGTTCATGCCGTAAAGTGTCAGAATAACACGCTCAAAACCTATATTTTTTGCCATTTTATATTCATCATATGTATAAGCCTGGGGAATAAACCGCTCCGAAAGCGAACCCGAAATTTCATAAAGTTCCGAGAGAAAAGGCTCATTTCCGCATTTTCCATCGGTAACGATATAGCAATCACCGTGATCCGAAAGCCAATTTAGAAGCTCATCAAGGCAAAGCAAAGTAAGGGATGCAAATTTTTCTGCACTTTTGAATTCTTCAAGGGTCATTTTTCCCTCTCCGAAAAGCATTCTTCCCGCCATTGATTCCCAGTCGTGAAGAAGAACATATTTTCCGTCGCTCGTAACCTGAAAATCAAGCTCAAACACTCTGAATCCGTTTCCATACGCCTCCTCCAAAGCTTCAAGGGAATTTGTCAGCCTATAACCGTAAATTGCCCCGCCCGCGTGAGCTATGAGAGACGGATGCTCACCGTCACATTCCGGTGACAAATGTCTGATATCTTCCTCAGCTTCTGTTTCAAATGACGAGACAGAATCCGTTTCAGCTTTTTCATCCTCTATCGTCTCACTTTCACATGAAAAGAAGGTAGCAAAGCAAAGAGTAAGCACAAAGATCAAAATAAACCTTTTCATTTTTTCACCTGCCCGCGGGAAATATTGAACACACTTCCCTTTCCGTAAACTATATCGTAAACAGCCAATTTATAATTCGCCATTATCTCACTATGCGCCTCCGGAATCTCCGAAAAAGCATTCCCGGAAGCGTCAACATAAAGCCGCGGTCTGTAAATCAGCATATACGGTGCGATAAATCTATCAAGCCAGCCGTAATAGCCTCCCAGAGAAAAGCCAAGCCGCTTGAGCACCGAAATACCGAGCATATTACTGCTTTGCAGCTCGTCGGGCATTGATTTTTCCTCATAATTTGACCAGATAAGATAGTCGGTGGAAAGCATTTTGCAGAGCTCACTCGGTGCCCAATCGGTGGTGACAGAGGTGCTTGAATAGCCAAGTCTTGAATAAACAGTTTCACCCTCACCAACACCGAGATTCGGAAGGTGATCGCCAAAGAAAACTATCATGGTAGGCTCTTCTGTCCCGGAAAAATACTCAACCAATTTCATAAGAGCCTTGTCTGCATCATAAAGCCCGTTTACATAGCCCGAAAGCACAGAAAGCTCGTCCTGCGAAAGAATGTCACTTTCTATGCCGATGGGCAAATCATCAAATTTTTCAGCGTTATATGGCTGGTGATTTTCCATGGAAAGTGCAAAAAGGAACAAAGGTTCATCGCCCTTTTCCTCATACATGGAAATGATCTTCTCGGAAAGAGCCATATCCGAAATATAGCCTCCACGCATCTCTGCATCAGAAGGAAAGCTGTCCTCAAAAAGTATATCGTCAAATCCAAAGGCTGTATATATCGCCTCTCGGTTGTAAAGATTTGAATTATAAGAATGGAGAAATCCCGTTCTATAACCGTAGGAATCAAAAACATCCGCAATGGTGGGTATTCCTTCATAAACAGAATTTGGATAAAGAGAGGTAAGTGTTTCGGAATCACGCAAAAGATTACTGCATAATCCCGTCAGCACCTCCATCTCAACATAACCTGTACCGCCGCAATATGTATTTGAAATAAATTCTCCCGAGGTGAATTTTTCCGCAAGAGCATGATAACTTGGTATCGGATCCTCTGAAAAATCAACTCCCGCAAGCTTTGTAACGTCGAAAAAGCTCTCGGACATCAAAAATATTACATTTGGCATCACAGACGGCTCATTTTTTTCGTCCGAAATCGAGTCCGCCTGAGCCTTAAGCTCGTCAAATGAGGCTGATGCAAGCGAAGCCATCTCTGCCTCGTTTTGAACATAACTCATATAAAGGCCGAGAGGGGCTCCGAAATCACGAACCCTGCTCTCATCCGACATATTTTCACCATCAAATGAGCTTGCCCACATCGGTAAGATCGGGGTCAGGAAAAGAATCAGTAAAAGAATCGCACTCACACCGCCCATTATGGGGCGCAAAAGCCGTATCTTCCCTATCTGCCTGTCCACAAATAAAAGCAAGACTGCCGTAAGAACAAAGACGAAAATTGCGGCAATTACATAAAAAGAAAACTTAAGCTGCGGAATTGCAAAGGCAAAAACATCGAAAAAACGTGAAGTCAAGGTCAGATCACGAAGCACCAAAGGTGCTCCGTTGATAACGGTTTTATAATGGCTTATAAGCGCAAGAGCAAGATACACACCGCCGCAAAGAGAATACGAGATCCAAAGCTTTCTTGTAAGCGAATAAATAAGCGCACAAGCAAAAAGAATCACAGTATATTGCAAAAGAAATGCACTCACATTTTTTAATCCCCACAAAAAGGCCTCGCCAAAGCTCTGAAAGCTCACAAGATAGGACAGACCGATAATATCAATTGGGAAAACCAAGATAAAGGCTATTATTATGGGAAGCGAATGCTTCAGAATAATCTTTTTATTTTTCATCGAATTTCTCCGTAAAACAACTTCAGCTATATTATACCGCAGAAAACGCCTCTTGTCAAATCTTTTTGTTTTTTGCCGAAATTCGTCTATACCTATTCTCGGTCAAGCAGTTTTCTTCTGCTGACGGAGAATGAAGCTCCGCAGGACGCACGATACTCCCGACAGGAGAGTATAGAAGTGCGCCCTTTAGTTCCTAAAGGGATTTTTCGTTGTGGCTCAACCTCTTACTCGTTGCGATTATCTATCGCATATATGACACAGGCTATTCCGGCAACCATCGAAAACAAAGTAGCTCCACCGATGGCTTCGTTGAAAAAAGCACCGGCAAAGAGACCGACAATTCCTGCTATAATCATAATAATGAGTGATGCTATCGTTCTGAATTTTTTCATATGAACACCGCCTTTCTGTCTTTATAAAAAATTGTAGCATACCTTTGTGAACACTCTGTGATGACTTGATGAGCATAATACACTTTCTCATATTAAAGTATAGCATAAGAATGTGAATTTTTCTACCATTTGCACAAGAAACGCCCGAAAGTCTGTAAATTCTTTCGGGCGTTCCTCTCTGTATTCAGATAACGGCTTTCATCGGCTCTCTCTGCGGTAAACTGCTGACCGGGACGAACACGCCCTTTGCAATATCCTCCCCACGAATGGCGGCTTTCTTAGCTCAGGCTTCCATGCTGTTTTATGACCACCCGGCATATCAGCGTCTGGTTTTCTGATTGGCTGTCACAATGCCCGCCAATTTTCGGGGCGCAGACGGGACAAATCCTGCTCCGCCCGATGAATCTCCCGCAGCATAGCCGGTTGATCCCCGTTGAGCGTACCCTTGAGTACCAGATAGTTGCTGGCATGGTTCATCCGGAACACGCTCCCAGGACTGTCCAAATGCTCCACCAGCAGTCGGGTTTCCTCTAAAACCTGCTGCTGATTCAGCAGTTGGAAAGAGCCGTCCCGTACCCAATCGAAGAGGGGCGTAC
>CAYPKQ010000003.1:0-30815 GCA_964411355.1 uncultured Lachnospiraceae bacterium | reverse complement strand
TATGGCGTTATGTACATGACTATTATACAAAAGAACTTGGACTTGATAATTTGATTTGGAATTATGCACCCAATGTTTCGGGAAATGTCAGTGATACACCGGGGCAGACTATGAGCACAACATATCTTTATCCCGGTGACGAATACTGCGATATGGTTGGAGTTGACTGGTATCACGGTGGAAACGGTCTTGCTATAATGACAAATGATAATTATTTGATGCTTGTGGAAAAGTCCGGAAAGCCCGGTGCGATTACGGAATTTGGTCCGAGTGGGTCAAAAAAGGCGGATAGCATAAAAAAACAGCCTGAGCTTTATAACAGTATGAATCTCTATGGTGATCTGTATGAGCTTTCAAAAGAGGATTATTCTTTTGTTTACCTGCTTACATGGACTACTAATTCTCAATGCAGCTTGACCGCCCTTGGCAAAGGCGATGAATTTATGGCACAGGATATGACCCTTTCACTTGAAGAAGTCAAGGCTATATTCGACGCAATGAAATAAATTAAAAGGGGACTGAAACAAACGCTTGTATTGAAAGCTTTTGTTTCAGTCCTGTTTTCATAAAGCTATATTCACACGCCTACAGTTCGCTAAATTACTGTTTAACTGTTTTTTGTTTTTTTAGTGTAACAACGCCCGAAAAGATCAGCATTATTCCAAAAATTTTTCTGACGGCGTCGCTGCCCAGAAGCTTTAAAAGCAAGCTGCCGATAAGCGCTCCCACAAGACCGAAAGCAACAAGAAAAGCAACCGCAGAATAATTGATATTTCGCTTCATCACATGAAAAAGCATTGCGGCACCTGAAGAAAAAAGGAAAAACAGCAGATTAAGCCCCTGTGCTGTGATCTGTTCATAGTTTTCCGCAAGTGTAAGATATATAACAAGCAGTCCGCCGCTTCCAACTCCGAGTCCTGAAAGCACCGCCGCCGCAAAACCGAAAATCGCATCAGTCATTTTATCACCATATATATGCCCGACCAAATGACAAGCAATGCAAAAATGCGCTTCAGCCAGATCGGACTGATTTTTGACAAAAGATATGCACCAACAAGACCGCCACAAATTGCGGGAATAACGAAGTTTTCAAATTTATGGAGGCTGAGATCGCCTCTGACTCCGTAAATTATGGTGGAAAAAAGCGAAATAGGCAGAGCTGCGGCAATTACGTTTGCAAAAATATCTCGCCTCGCCATCTCGTTTTCACTCATAACAGCTTCAAGTACAAATGTCATTATAATTCCGCCTCCTGCGCCCAGAAGCCCGTTTGCAAGACCTCCGAAGAATCCTCCGAGAGCAAGAATAAGTGTTTTTTCGGCTGTGCCGATACGTTCCTTTATCATGCCTACCTCATGGGAATATAAAAATTCCGTATTTCTCTTGTAATTTTTAGCAAAAAGTGATATAATGTAAACAGGTATTTGTACTATTTTGTGCGAAAGGGTATTTTTTATACCCGAATTCAAAAAATGAAAGGATCGCCGGACAGATGAAGTCGAACGAAACCAAAAAAACTGCAAAAAAAACGACCTCTTCCTCACCGAAGAAAAAGGTCGATAATAATAAAAATTCTGCAAAGGAAAAGCAAAATGCGCCCTTTGCTACAAGCTCAAAGCTACTCATTCACCAAATTTTGCCTTATATTTTTGCCGTTGCGGCAATTTTCCTTGCAATCTGTTTTTTGCTTGTTGATATTTTGAACAAACCCGATTCTATGGGCGTTGTTGGAAAATTTGTAAGCGACGTTTTGCTGGGATTTTTCGGCTTTGGTGCTTTTCTCGTACCTGTTTTGCTTGCTTATCTTGCGTTTGTATGGCGAAAGAGCATCGACGCTTCTCAAACCTTTTATAAAATATTTTTCTCGGTTGCTTGCGTGATTCTGACCTCTGCGCTTATTCATGTTTGCGTGCTTCGGGGTAATATCGATCTTCAGACATGGAATCCGATAAAGCTTTGGCGGGGCGGATGCGCTCTTTCCGGCGGCGGAATCATCGGAGGTTTTATTGGTCAGCTCTGCTTCTGGGGACTTCGCTTTGCGGGATCGCTGATTGTAATTATAGCTGTTTTGCTCATAACGGTGATGTTCCTTTTCGGAATGACACCCGATAATATTATCATTTATTTCAAATATAAGGCGAGAGTAAGAGCCGAGAGAAGGGCAGAGGCTTTGGCAAGCGGCGAAGATCCTGTTTTTATAAACAAGCCTAAATTCACCGAAAAATCCCCCGAGGAAATTGCGGCAGGGCGTGAACAGATAGCACCACGTAAGCGTAAACGCAATTTTGACGTTGAAATCGAGCCGGATGTTGTCACCGACGCAACTCCCGAGGATCTTGGACTTGAATTTATGGATAATCCATCAATGATGGATACTCCTTCGGGTATCGAAAAGAACGAGGAAAAGCCCTTTGAAGATATAATTAACGGCACAGATCTTGAGAATAAAAATGTCAAAAAGCCTCTTGTGGTTGACGAAAAGGAGCTTGACGACAGTCTTGACGCGCTCTTTAGCGGCGATAATGAAAAAACGGATACAAAAGAGGAAGATACTGCACCTTGGGAAGACAAGCCGAAGCTTGCAAGCTCTGATGAGGATTTCATAACGGTAAAAACTGCAACCGTTACCGATATTAAGCCCGAAAAGCCCGCCTTTGGCGAGCAGCTTCGAGCTGAGATCTATCCTCCCATATCTCTTCTTACCGAGGATAAAAATTCAAAGCCCGATAATTTCACGGCGGAGCTTCGTTCAACTGCGGAAAAACTCCAGGAGACATTGCTTAGCTTCAATGTCAAGACCAAGATCGTGGGATATTCAAGAGGACCTACGGTTACAAGATACGAGCTCCAGCCCGAGGCGGGTACGAGAGTTCGCAGCATCTCAAATCTTGTTGACGATATTGCACTTAATCTTGCGGCGGCGGGCGGTGTGCGTATAGAAGCACCCATTCCCGGCAAGAGTGCCGTTGGTATTGAGGTTCCCAATAAGACACCCAGCACGGTTTATCTGCGTACTATTCTCGAAAGCCCGAAATTTTCCGAGAGCAAGAGCAAGGTTACCGCTTGTCTTGGCGCGGATGTTGCGGGAAATCCCATAATTTTTGATATTTCAAAGATGCCCCACCTTCTCATTGCGGGTGCAACCGGAATGGGTAAGTCGGTTTGTATCAACTGCCTCATCATAAGCCTTCTCTATAAGGCACAGCCAAGCGACGTTAAGCTTCTGCTTATCGACCCTAAAACTGTCGAATTCAAGATATATAAGGACATCCCTCATCTTATCGCTCCTATCGTTACAGAGCCTAAAAAGGCGGCGGGCGCACTTATCAAGATGGTTGAGGAGATGGAGAGACGCTTCCAGCTTATCGAGGAGGTTGGCGTCAGAGACATAAAGGCTTATAACGAAGCAATAAAGAACGACCCTGATAGAGAGCATCTGCCCCAGATCGTCATTATCATCGACGAGCTTGCCGACCTTATGATGACTACCCCCGACGATGTTGAAAACTCTATCTGCCGTCTTGCGCAAAAGGCGAGAGCGGCGGGAATGCATATCATTATCGGTACGCAGAGACCTTCCGTTGACGTTATCACAGGTCTTATCAAGGCGAATGTTCCCTCGAGAATTGCTTGCACCGTGGCATCGCAGGTGGATTCCAGAACCATTATCGATATTGCAGGTGCGGAAAAGCTCATGGGACGAGGCGATATGCTTTATGCTCCCGTTGGTGCCGCAAAGCCGCTCCGTGTTCAGGGCGCATTTGTCAGCGACAGCGAGGTTGAGTCTGTTTGCGATTATATCAGAACAAATACAGGTAAGGCTGAATACGATAGCAATATCGTTGAGGGAATTGAAGAGGCTGCCGCAAGGCTTGATTCGCCAAAGAAGGGCGGAGGCGGCGGTGGCGAGATGGGTGCGGACGATGGCTCGGATTCCATGCTCCGTCCTGCAATTGAGCTTGCTATCGAGTGCGGTAAGATATCTACCTCTCTTATCCAGCGCAGGCTGTCACTTGGCTACGGTAGAGCCGCAAAGCTCATCGACAAAATGGAACAGCTGGGATATGTCAGCGCACCCGAGGGACAAAAGCCCCGTGAGGTGCTTATAACCAAACAGCAGTATATGGAAATGGTTGTTAATAACGATATTCAGTAAAAACTTGTTTTTAAATGATTAAAAAGATATTCAGAAAAGGAAGTGCCGTATTTTGGGAAAATTCATTGTAATAGACGGTCTTGACGGCTCGGGGAAGGGAACTCAATCCGAGCTTTTGAAGGATGCGCTTGTGGGAGCGGGGTATAAGGTGAGGCTTTTGTCCTTCCCCATGTACGAGAGCGAGAGCAGCTCTCTTGTGCGTATGTATCTTGGCGGAAAGCTGGGCGATCATCCCGAGGACACCAATGCCTATGCGGCATCCTCGTTTTTCGCGGCAGACAGATATGTGAGCTACCGCACCGATTGGAAAAAGGATATTGACGCTCCCGAAACTGTCGTCATTGCCAATCGGTTTACAACGGCAAATGCCGTTCATCAGCTTTCAAAAATGCCGAGGGAGGATTGGGATTCATTCCTTTCATGGCTTTGGGACTATGAGTATGAAAAGCTTGGCGTACCTGCGCCCGATCTTGTTCTTTATCTTGAAATGACACCCGAAATTTCGACGGCTCTTGTCAGCCATCGTTCGGCGGAAACAGGTCAGGTCAAGGACATCCATGAGCTTGACCCGATGCACCTTATAAACAGCTATGAGGCGGCTATCTATTCCTCGGAAAAGCTGGGATGGGAAAGAATACGCTGCTTTGAGGGGGATGCTCCTCTTAGCATTGCGGAAATATCCGGCATGATAAAGGAAAAAGTTATTGAAAAATTAAATATTGAATTCTGAGAGGAGAAAAGACGATGAAAAAAAGGATAATTGCTATTTTTCTTTGCCTTGTTATGACAGCTTTTGTTTTTTCTTCCTGCGGAGACGGCAAAAATGATCCCGCAGACGCAAAAACCGAAACCAATGGAACATCCGATACCGCAAAACCGCCCGTCGAGACGGAAAATAGTAACATAGCTGCACCTGCGGGTGAAATAAGGATCACATTTGATGGCGGCTCAATTTCTGCTGATAATCCCCACGAGGCAGTGGAGATAAACGGTTCTACGGTGAAAGTAAAAGCTGCGGGAAGGTACGTTTTTTCCGGCACGCTTGATGACGGTGCTATTATAGTTGAAGCCGCAAAGACTGACAAGGTTGAACTTGTGCTTGAGGGCGTGAATATCACAAACAGTAAAAGTGCGCCGCTCTATATTATGAGCTGTGATAAGGCGAAAATAATACTCTCTGACGGCAGTGAGAATTTTTTGACCGATGCGGTGAATTATGTATTTGAGAATGGCGAAGATAAGCCCAATGCCTGCCTTTACAGCTCCGAGGATATTGATTTTGAGGGCGAGGGAAGCCTTACCGTTATTGGAAATTATAACAACGGAATCGGCTCAAAGAATGATATTGATATTGAATCGGGTATAATTAAAGTAAGAGCCGTAAATAATGGTATAAAGGGCAATGACAGCGTCAGCATTTTTGGCGGAGTTGTAACTATTGAGGGTGCGGACGACGGAATAAAGTCGGATAACGAAATCGACCCCGAAAAGGGCTTTGTACGTATAGACGGCGGTGAGGTCTTCGTGGCGGCTGATGATGATGCCATCCAGGCATATTCTTCGGTTGAGGTAAACGGCGGCAGTCTTATAACAAATGCCGGCGGAAAGGCTATAAATTGCGATGGAAGCGTTACTCTTGCCGAGGGCGTGCTTACCGAAAATTGATTTATGAGAGGAGAGTCTTCATGAAAAAGGATCTTATAGTTAAGCTTATCAGAAAAGCGGGATTCGTATGGAAAGAGGCAAAAAAGCCTGTGCTTCATATTGATACCAAGGGAGAAATGACATTGCTGCCCCACAGAAAATGTAATGAGGAGTCGGGAAAACCGAAGCTCAGCTTTAGAATTGATCTTGAGCTTACTCTCGTTTATGTGATCCTTGCTTTGATTGCTTTGGGAACGCTTATAGATTTGATATTTGATTGATCTAAATAAATGGGCTAAATCAAACGCTTTTCAAAAAGCAATTGATTTAGCCCGTTTTATTTGTCAGATTTGTGGAGAAATGATAAGCTGTAATTTATATTTGGCTTCCCCACAAGGGGAAGGCTCACGCACAGCTAAAGCGCCTTCATTTTATAAAACTGTTAAATAAGATTCCCCGTTAAGTCGATTATCATTTTCGCAAGCTCTTCATAGCCTTCGGGTTTAAAATGAACTCCGTCACCGGACATAAGGTCGGCAATTTCCAGTGATTTTCCGTAAAGGTCTAAACAGGGAAGCGAATATTTTTCGGCAACCTTGATTGCCGCAGCATTCCTTTTGAGGACTCTTTTTGCAAGCTTTTTATCGTTTGTAACATTGGTAGTCATAAGGATGACAAGCTTTTTTGCACCTTTAAAGATATCGAGCAGAGCACATACAAATCTATCGTAAAGCTCAAAATATTCAGTCTCATCATCAAGATGCCGGCCGTGAAGTCCGTTATTGAAGAAAACAACGTCATATTTCTCCATCCGGGAAGCAAAAAGTTTAACAGAGGGCAAAAAAGTCTCGTTGTCTAGGGCTTTTGATGTGCTAAAACCGTCGCAGAGCAGCTTGCCATCGGCAATGCGGTTGATAGCACCTCGGTTTCCGCAGGAAATGGAGTCACCGATATAAAATATCCTCGGAGCATTCTTGATGCTTGATTTTTCTATCCATGTACTGTCCCATTCGTATGTTTCAAGAGGTGTTGAAGCCACCTCGAAGGTATATGTATCCATAAATTTCTCCTTTGAGTTTTGTTGAGAATTAGGAATTTGCCTCGTTTGGTGGTGAAGTAAAGCAGCTTCAATTCATTTTATTTTCTCTTTTTTTGTTTTTTTGCACTTCGATCAGCGTCTTTCTTTTTGTACTTTTCGGTAGTTTTAATATTCCCCGACGTATTCTTTTTACCCGCAAAGCTTCTTCCCTTATCGGTTGCACCGCTCCTTTGTGGCTTTATAAGGCACTCCGCACCATAACCGATAAGATCCTCTCTGCCTGCCTTTTTCAGTGCCTCGGCAACAAGAGCTCTGTTTTCGGGTCTTGAATACTGCAAGAGTGCTCTTTGGAGCTGTTTTTCGTGATAATCGGTAGGAACATATACCTTTTTTCCGTCAAGAGGATTGATTCCCGTATAGTACATAACAGTCGATGCCGTTCCGGGAGTGGGATAATAATCTTGAACCTGCTCGGGAGCGTAGCCATCACGTTTTAAGCATCTTGCAAGAGCGATGGCGTCCTCAAGTCGGGAGCCCGGATGGCTGGACATCAGATAAGGTACAAGATACTGTTCCTTTCCAAAGCTCTTGGTCAGTTCAAAATAGCGACGTCTGAACCTTTCATATACCTCAAAATTCGGTTTTCCCATCTTGGAAAGAACCTCTGAGGAGCAATGCTCGGGAGCGACCTTAAGCTGTCCGCTTACGTTATCCCGTACAAGTTTTTTGAAAAAGCTCTCGTCCTTATCGCAAAGCACATAGTCAAAGCGGATGCCCGAGCGGATAAATACTTTTTTAATACCGGGTACGGCTTCCACCGCCTCAATAAGTTTAATATATTCGGTGTGATCGGCTTTCAGATTTTTGCAGGGAGTGGGTGCGAGGCATTTCCTATCGGCACAAACGCCGTTTTTAAGCTGCTTGTCGCAGGCGGGATAGCGGAAATTTGCAGTCGGTCCGCCCACGTCATGGATATAGCCCTTGAAATCGGGGAGTCTTGTGATTATTTCCGCTTCTCTCACAACGCTTTCTATGCTTCTTGAGCGCACAGTTCGCCCTTGATGGAATGCAAGAGCGCAAAAATTGCAAGCACCAAAGCATCCTCTGTTGTGAGTTATGGAAAATTTGACCTCTGCAATTGCGGGAACGCCGCCCATTTTCTCATATGAGGGATGATAATTGCGCATATACGGAAGCGCATAGACCCTATCAAGCTCTTCACGCTCAAGAGGCGGCATCGGCGGATTCTGAACCAGCATTTTTTCGTCATAAAGCTCCACTATCGCCTTGCCATTTATCGAATCTTGATTTTTATACTGAACTCCGAACGCCTCGGCATATTTTTTCTTATCTGTTTTCAGCTCGTTATAATCAAAGGTCGCCGCTACGGGGAAATGGATCTTTTCATCCTTTTTGACAAGAAAAACCGTGCCTCTCACATCCCTGATCTTCTTTATGGGAACTCCTTTGTCCAGAAGTGCGGCAATTCGGAGCAGAATATTTTCACCCATTCCGTATGTCAGAATATCCGCCCTTGAATCCACAAGGATAGAGCGGCGCACCTTGTCGTCCCAATAATCATAATGGGCAAAACGGCGAAGGGACGCTTCAAGACCACCGATAATTATCGGAATATCTCCATATGCTTCCCTTATTCTGTTGCAATAAACGATGGTGGCTCTGTCGGGTCTTGCACCTATCTTTCCGCCGGGGGAATAGTAGTCACTCGATCTTTTCTTCTTTGCGGCGGTATAGTGGGCGACCATCGAGTCGATATTTCCCGCAGTTACGAGAAATCCGAGACGAGGTCTGCCGAAGGTCTTAAAATCCTCGGCACTTTTGTAATTTGGCTGTGACAAAATCGCAACTCTGTAGCCCGCATCCTCAAGCACTCTCGATATTATCGACACGCCAAAGGACGGATGATCCACATAGGCATCGCCCGTAACATATACAAAATCCGGTGCATCCCATCCCCGCGCGTCCATTTCGGCACGGTTTATGGGAAGAAACGCCATTCCCTCCTCGGGAAATGGCTTTTTTTCATTGTTTTTCATATAGATTCTGATATATACTCCATTCCTTCATTTTCCTTTTGGATTCAAAAATTCTAAATTTGAAAACAAAAATTTGTTACTTATGTTTTAAATTACGATTATGAACATACATTAACTATATTATACTTCATAATTCCTCAAAAATCAAGTATAAATCTCATGGCTTTCCAAGTGTTCACCATGAGATTTTCTAATGATATCATGAGATTTATTGACAAAACCGCAGTTTTGTGGTATAATTTGATGAACCATTGTTGTGTGAAAATACATTGAGGTGTAAAAATGGCTATTAGTTACAATAAACTTTGGAAAATTCTTGTTGATAGAAATTTAAAAAGAACCGATCTTAAAGAATGTGCAGGTATAAGCTTTAATATTTTGGCAAAAATGGGAAAAGGCGAAAACATATCATTAGACAGCATAGAAAAAATTTGCACTGCTTTAAATTGCGACTGCGGAGACATTATAGAAATCGTAAATGATACAGAACCTATCTCAACAAAGCCAACAGTAATTGAGTTGTTTGCCGGAGCAGGAGGGTTAGCACTTGGTTTAGAAAAAGCAGGATTTGAAACCAAAGCATTAATTGAAATAGATAAAGACGCATCAGATACTTTAAAATGCAACCGTCCTCACTGGAATGTTATCTGTGACGATATTGCTAAAATATCTTGTTTAAATTTAGAGGAGTATTTTTCACTCAAAAAAGGTGACCTAGATCTGCTTTCAGGTGGTGCTCCTTGCCAATCTTTTTCTTATGCCGGAAAGCGTTTGGGGTTGGAGGATGCGAGGGGTACATTATTCTATCATTATGCACTTTTTTTAGAAAAGCTTCAGCCAAAAATGTTTGTTTTTGAAAATGTTAAAGGTTTGTTAACTCATGACCACGGAAGAACATATAATACTATGCTAACAATTTTTGAAAATGCCGGATATACAATAACAGGCTCACAAATAAAAGTACTTAATGCATGGGACTACGGTGTAGCACAAAAGCGTGAAAGACTTATAACAATAGGTGTTAGAAACGATTTGAAGGACATAATTAAATTCAGTTTTCCCGCTCCACATAAATATAAGCCAGTGCTTAAAGATATTCTATTAGATTGTCCCAAGAGTGAAGGCACTCAATATTCTGAGTACAAACGCAAAATTTTCGAATTAGTTCCGCCGGGAGGATATTGGAGAGATATTCCGCAAGACATCGCAAAAGAATACATGAAAAGTTGTTGGCATATGGAGGGAGGAAGAACGGGAATACTAAGACGATTGAGCCTTGATGAACCTTCACTTGCGGTATTGACTTCCCCAAGTCAAAAACAAACAGACAGATGTCATCCCATAGAAGCAAGGCCTTTTACCATTCGAGAAAATGCTCGTTGCCAAAGTTTCCCTGACGATTGGATTTTTTGCGGAAGCATAGGGCAGCAATATAAGCAGGTGGGAAATGCCGTTCCTGTAAATTTAGCATACGAAATCGGACTAAGTATAAAGAAAGGATTGGAATGCCTATAATGTGGAATTTAACTTTTATAAGCGAAAAAGATTTTTATACACATGTACAAGATACAATAAAAAATATGGAGAAAAACTCGAATCGTTTGATTTGAAGCGTTTTAATAAAAACATAATCGACCCAATCAAGTTGATTTTTGATAAAATCGTTTATCGTGCTACTTGGGAAGAAATTGTCAGTAATGAAATTTTCAGGCAAAGAGACAAATCAAATAACAATGATATTGGATACTTTCACCAAAGAATCTTTCAATACATACAAAATTGTCATGTTCCTCCGAACGGTGAAGAAGGTGGTTGGGATGTTATTTATAGAAATGACAATGGAATAAATCTACCGGATGGAAGTAGTGTGAGAACTATTTATGTTGAAATGAAAAACAAACATAATACCATGAATTCTGCTTCAGCCGGAAAGACTTTTATAAAAATGCAAAATCAATTGCTTAAGGACGATGATTGTGCCTGCTTTTTAGTCGAAGCAATAGCACAAAGATCACAAAATATAAAATGGGAAACGACAGTTGACAAAGTGAAAGTGGGACATAAATTGATTCGTAGGGTCAGCATAGATAATTTCTATTCGATAGTAACGGGGCAAAATGACGCTTTTTATCAAATGTGCATGATTTTGCCGGAAACTATTAAAAGAGTAATTGATGATTTGGGAACATCTATTGTGCCTAATGACACTGTGATAAATGAATTGTTTGCTATTGCAAAAGAAAAAGATATTCAATCAAAAGACTTATCTGTTGCAATGGCAGTATACTTGTTAGGCTTTAGCTCATACGAAGGCTTTAAGGATCAGACATAATGCTCTATAGAGAATATTATTTAAAACCGCTAAAAGAGAAGAAATACATTTTCTTCTCTTTTAGCGGTTTTTTATTTATGCTTCAAACTGACTGTTATAAAGGCTTGCATAGAAGCCGTTTGCCAAAAGAAGCTCTTCGTGGTTGCCCTTTTCGATAACGTTTCCGTCCTTCATAACGAGAATTATATCCGCTTCTCTGATGGTTGAAAGTCTATGCGCCACGATAAAGCTTGTTCTGCCCTCCATCATGGTGGCGAACGCCTTTTGGATGCGTGTTTCGGTACGGGTATCAATGGATGAGGTCGCCTCATCAAGAATAAGCATGGGCGGCAGGCAAAGCATGACTCTCGCTATGCAAAGAAGCTGTTTTTGTCCTTGCGAAAGGCTTCCCCCATCCTCTCCAAGCTCTGTATCATATCCTTTTGGAAGTCGTTTTATAAAGCTATGGGCATGTGCCGCCTTTGCAGCCTCGATAATTTCTTCATCTGTGGCATCGGGCTTGCCCATTTTTATATTGTCCTTAACAGTTCCGGCAGCAAGCCATGTGTCCTGAAGCACCATTCCAACGCTTGAACGCAGATCATGTCTTGTCATGTCTCTTGTTTCAACTCCGTCAAGGTAGATCTTGCCTTCGCGCACGTCGTAAAAACGCATAAGAAGATTGATAACGGTGGTCTTTCCGCATCCTGTAGGACCGACGATGGCAATTCTCTGTCCGGGCTTTACATCAAGGGAGAGATCTTCAATGAGCTTCTGCTTCGGAGTATAAGAAAATGAAACATTTTCGAGCTTTACCGCACCCGTTACTTCGCCGATGGAAACAGAATTTTCCTTATCGGGCGTTTGGGGAGTCTCGGCAATGAAATCGAAAATTCTGCCGGCGCAGGCAAGTGAATTTTGAAGCTCGGTGACAACTCCCGATATCTCATTAAATGGCTTTGTATATTGATTTGCATAGCTGAGGAAAACCGAAAGAGCGCCTACAGACATACTTCCGAGAATACCGATCTTGCCGATAACGGAAAGAGCTCCAAAGCATCCCACCGCCGCATAAACAATGCTGTTAACAAATCTGGTGGAGGGATTTACGAGAGAGGAGAAAAATGTTGCTTTAAGGGAGCATTTTACGAGTCTGTCGTCTATCTCGCAGTATTTTTCCATTATCTCGTCCTCGCGTCCGAAGGCTTTTACAACCTTTTGCTGACCTATCGCCTCGTCTATAAGTGAGGTCTGCTCGCCCCTCGTTTCGCTCTGAAGCTTGAACATATCATAGGTGTGCTTTGAAACATATCTTGCAACGAAAAGCGAGAGAGGTGTCAGCACCACAACGATTATGGCAATGATTGGGCTGAGATAAAACATAAATATGAGAGTTCCGAGAATGGTCAAAACTCCCGTAAAGAGCTGTGTAAAGCCCAGAAGAAGTCCGTCTGCAAAGGTATCAACATCGCTGACTATTCTGCTTACGACATCTCCGAAGGGATGGGAATCGATATAGGAAACGGGCAGCATCTGCAGCTTTTTGAAGGCTTCGCGGCGCACGTCTCTTATGACCTCAAAGGTGATCTTATTGTTTATTGTGCTGATTATCCATGTCAGCACCGCCGTGATAATGACCGCTATTCCACCTCTGAGAAGAATCGGAACAAGTCCATCGAAATCAACATTTCCTTTTTCGATTATAAGGTCGATCGCCTCGCCGATGAGGATTGGCAGATAGAGAGTGAGAAAAACGCTTGCACCCGAGAGGACTATCGAAAGGACGGTAAGAAAAGCATAAGGCTTTAAAAACAGAAGCACACGGTGAAGCACCGATGCGGAATTTTGGGTCTTTTTCATGCCTGCTCGCCTTCCTTTCTGAATTGAGATTCGTGTATCTCACGGTAAATGGGGCAATCGCAAAGCAGCGATTCATGGTCGCCCATGCCAACACATACTCCGTCATCAAGGACGATTATCTTGTCCGCATTTTTTATTGAAGAAGTCCTTTGGGAAACGATAAAGACCGTTGGCTTATATTCCAGCCCGCCAATAGCGCGGCGAAGGGCAGAATCGGTTGCAAAATCAAGGGCACTTGAGCTGTCGTCAAGAATAAGCACGTCGGGACGGCGAGTGAGTGCTCTGGCAATTGTGAGTCTCTGCTTCTGACCTCCCGAAAAATTCCTTCCGTTTTGCTCAACCATTTCATTAAGCCCGTCTTTTTTGCCAAAAACAAAATCCGAGCTTTGAGACGCTTCAAGTGCCTCAAGAATATCCTTTTCCGAGGCGTTTTCATTGCCCCAAAGCAGGTTTTCCTTAATAGTTCCTCTGAAAAGCACAGCCTTTTGAGGAACAATGCCCATAAGTGAACGGAGAGCTTCTATATCGAAGCCTTTTATATTCTTTCCGTTTACCAGAATTTCGCCCTCGGTTGCATCATAAAAGCGCGGAATAAGGTTCACAAGAGAGCTTTTTCCCGATCCCGTGCCACCGATAATTCCAACGGTTTCGCCCTTTTTCACCGAAAAATCAATTCCTTCAAGGGAATTCTCGGAGGAGGATGCATACCGCAGATTTACGTTTTTAAAGCTGATGCTCGTAATTTCCGAGAGCTTTTCAGCGTCATTTGCACTCTCCATAGAGGAGGTCATTTCAAAGACCTTTTCCATTCTGTGCTCGGATGCCACGCTTTTTGTGATGGTGATGATGAGATTTGCAAATTTTACAAGCTCAACAAGAATCTGAGACATATAGTTATAAAGAGCGATGACGGCCCCCTGGGTCAAAATGCCCACATCGACCCTTACAGCACCCACATAGATAAGGATAAGCACCGCAAAATTTATAAGAACATAGGTAAGGGGATTCATAAGTGCGGAAATTCTGCCAACACGCTCCTGCTCCGCTGAAAGCTCTTCACTTTTTGCGTCAAAACGGCTCTTTTCCGTCTTCTCTCGGCAAAATGCTCTTATAACTCTCACTCCGCTGAGATTTTCACGTGTTATGGAAAGAACGCTGTCGAGCTTTGCCTGCACCTTTCTGTAAAGAGGGATGCAGATAAGCATTATTCCGAAAACGACCACCGAAAGAGCGGGAATGACCGCCGCAAAGGTAAGAGCACTTTTTACATCAATGGTAAATGCCATTATCATTGCGCCGAAAACGATAAAAGGAGAGCGCATAAAAAGACGCAGAGTGAGATTTATACCGTTCTGCACCTGATTTGCGTCGCTTGTCATTCTCGTTATGAGAGTTGATGTACCTGCTCTGTCAAGCTCCGTAAAGGAAAGAGACTGGATATGTGAGAGCATATCTCTCTTCATGCCCGAGGTTATGCCCACCGCCGCCTTTGCGGAAAAAAACTGGGCGATAACGGTGCTGGTAAGTCCCAAAACTCCGAGAAGGATAAGGACAAATGACATTCCGACAATGTAGCCGCTTCTGCCCTCGCCTATGCCCACATCTATCATCTGCTTCATAACAAGCGGCACACCAAGCTCAAAGCTTGCCTCGAACAGCTTAAAAAGCGGACCGCAGATGACTTCCTTCGTATATTTTTTAGAATGTTTTATAAGATGCTTCAATTTGAGCAGTTCCTTTCTTGATTTATCAATATATTGTAACACAAAAACCGCATTTTGTACAGAGCTTTCCAAAATTTTATAGCCAAATCGGCATTTTTCTCACCGCATCGAAGAGCGTTTCGCCTCTGGGGAGGCGAGAAGCCCCGCTCGCTCCACTGCGCAAGCTTTAAAAAAAGCTTGACCAAAACCTTTAAAACCAAAAAGATAGGATGTCTATTTTTCTTTTTAAGTGAAATTACCGGTGATTTTATGCAGAAATATAGATAAACAGTAGTTTAGCGCACTGTTTAGCACTCAAAAATGATGTGACAAATATATTTATTCTTATGTTTTCCATTACATTGACAATTTTTGGCTGTTGTGATATAATATATCAGCAGATAAAACCGATGGGGACGGTGAATAATAATGATAAGACTTAATACCGACGAAGAGCTTGTTTCCGTTATAAGGGAGGGGCTCAAGGCAAAGGGAGGATACTGCCCTTGCCGAATGGAAAAAAGTGAGGATACGAAATGTATCTGCCGCGAATTCAGAGAGCAGATGGCAGACCCTGATTTTGAAGGATATTGCCACTGTTTGCTCTACTACAAAGAAAAGGATAGATAAGGAGAAAGGGCATTTCAATTATCAATATCACAAGCCGGAATTTTAATTCCGAGGAGCTTCACAGAGAGGGCACGATTTTGCTTGATTTTTTGGCAAGCTGGTGTCCTCCGCGCAAAGGCGAAATGCCTTGTTTTGAAAAGGCTTTTACTGAATATGGGGATGAGATCAATTTCGTCATGCTCAATTCCACCGACGGATCTCGTGAAACCGTTGAAACTGCCAAGGCTTTCATTTCCGAAATGGGCTATACCTTCCCGGTTTACTACGATACCACCTCAATGGGTGCTATTTTATACGGAACATCGTCGATCCCCATGACATTTCTCATTGATTCCGAGGGGAATCTTGTGGGTTATGCGGTTGGTGCGATTTCGGAGGAGGCACTTTACAGCGGTATCGCAATGCTGACAGATGAAAAAGAATAAAAATCAATAAACATCATGGAGACAAGGAGAAAAGGTGTAAAAAATGATTTTTTGTGTTGAAGACGATAACGGCATCAGAAATATGATGCTTTATACCCTGGGGGCATCCGGCTTTGAGGCGGTGGGCTTTTCGGACGGTACTGCGCTTTTTGCGGCACTTCAGGAAAAGACCCCGGAGCTTATAATGCTGGACATAATGCTTCCGGGCGAGGATGGAATAACCATTCTTAAAAGACTGCGGTCACAAACGGCAACAACCGATATTCCAATAATAATGGCAACTGCAAAGGGAACAGAATATGATAAGGTCATTGGGCTCGATATGGGTGCGGACGATTATCTTGCAAAGCCATTCGGGATGATGGAGATGGTTTCAAGAGTAAAGGCGGTGCTTCGCCGTGCAGGGCGACAGACTGCGGAGAATAAAAGGCTTCTCCGAACCGGTGAGCTTGAGCTTGACCTTGATCAGCACACAGTAAGTGCAGGCGGAGAAAGGATACAGCTCACCTTCAAGGAATTTGAGATGCTTTGCCTTTTTATGCAAAATGTGGGCAGAGTTTTCACCCGTGAACAACTGCTCTCCTCGGTTTGGGGCGTGGATTTTATGGGTGAGACGAGAACCGTTGATGTACATATCGGAACACTGCGTGAAAAGCTCGGCACTTGCTCTGATTACATAGAAACCGTGCGCGGAGTTGGTTACAGAATGGAAAAGATCCTCTAAAAAACATTAAAAACGGAGACTGAAATGAAAACTGAAAGAGAAGAGCTTGAGCTCACACGAAGCCGCCTTACCGTGGCATCGGACAGAATGATCGAAGGACTTGTTTTTATCGATAAAGATCTCTATATCGTAAGCCTTAACAGACGTGCAATGCAGCTTCTTCAAACGGGTACCAACTGTGTCGGAAGCGACATAAGAAGTATTGCTGCACCCTTTGAAGCGGAAGAGCTTTTCCAGAGAGCAAAGAGCGGGGAGCACGTTGAAAAGCTGATAGAATTCAACAGTCTCGAATATCAGATAAAGGTAAGCTCTGTTGGAAACGGTGGTGACAGTGACGGCTATGTTATGCTGATCTTTGATGCAACGGAGCGGGAAAGATCTGAAAAAATACGCCGTGAATTTACTGCAAATGTCTCCCATGAGCTGAAAACACCCCTCCATTCTATCCTCGGCTGTGCGGAGCTTCTCCAAAGCGGAATGGTAAAGCCGGAGGACATGGGAGAGTTTACGGGACAGATATATTCAGAGGCAAAGAGAATGGTTCGTCTCATAGAGGACATCATGAATCTTTCAAAGCTTGATGAAGGTTCGGCTGATCTTAAGAGAATGGAAGTTGACCTTTTTGAAATTGCCAAAAGTGCTGTAAAAACCCTTGAAAGTGAGGCAGAGAAAGCTTCGGTTTCTATCACTGCCGAGGGTGAAAGCTCGATGATGAACGGAATTCCCCATTTGCTTGGCGGAATAGTACTCAATCTCTGCGACAACGCAATAAAGTATAATAAAGAAAACGGTAAAGTTTCGGTAAGGGTTCGTGATGAGGATGGATCGGCGGTCTTGTCTGTGTCGGATACCGGCATCGGTATTCCCGGAGAGCACCGGGCAAGAGTTTTCGAGCGTTTTTACCGCATTGATAAAAGCCACTCAAAGGAAGTGGGCGGTACAGGCCTTGGACTTTCTATTGTAAAACATTCCGCAAGGATACATGGCGCAAAAATTGAGATGCAAAGCACACCCGGCGAGGGCACAACAATAACTCTGCGCTTTCCTAAATCAATGTAATCTTTTCTGATAGGAATTTTTAGGAGTATTAAAAACAGATACTACAAAATACATCTTCAACAGTTCGCTAAATTACTGTTTAATGTACCGTAGAACCGGAACAAAAAATTTGCTAACTTCGTATAAGGAACAAAATAGGGCTGAAAGGTGTTTTTTTACCTTTCAGCCCTATATGTTCAGTCCTCGTCGTCGCTCTCGCAGAGTGCATCAAGACTTGCACTGATCTTTTCAAGAGAGGAATACATTATTTTTCTGTCCTCTTCGCTTACACCGCAAGAGGTTGCCATGAGTACGGCATCGATCCTATCCGACATGCTCTTTCCAACCGCTCTCCCCTTTTCGGTAAGCACAAGGGGACTGCGGTATCTCTTTATTGTGCCGGAATTGCAAACAAGATATCCCTCTTCTTCAAGAGTATCGATGGCTCTCGAAAGAGATGCCTTATCCTCAATGCAAAGCTCGCCAAGCTCTGTTGCGTTCAGTCCATTTGATTTATAAAGATAATAAAGGCAGGAAACATGGTGGCTCTTCAGTCCCCATTTTTTCATCTCATCAGTTTTCAGCCTTCTTATAGATCTGTTTATCCTCACCATAAGGACGGTGAATTTTTCAAATCGCTCTTGCATTTATATGCTACTCTCCATTTTTCTTATTCTTACCGACAATTATAGCACGAAAATGTTGATTTGTCAACAACTTTGCGTTTTTTATCTCAATATCCCGATTTTTTAGAAAAAATCCCACGCAAAATGAGTTTTTCCGCAAAATCTGCGGGGAATATCAAAAGTGCCGGTACGATAGAATAAGCAAGCTCCCTCGGAAGGAGAGGCACCGTTCGAAGTACCGTACCTCCGAGATAAACAAACACTATCTGAATAAAGGTGATAAGTAACATAATGGCAATAAAGACCTTATTTTTGCCAAGCTCCGAGAAAAGTGATAGGGTATCAACTCTTGCAGAAAAGCAATTAAATACCGAAGCGAAAATAAAGAGAACGAAAAATCCGGTCAGAAGGTAAATATTGCCCTCTCCCGCTCTGAAAAGTCTGCTTACCGTTGGCATTTTCAGAAATGAAAGACAAAGGGCAATGGTAAAAATACCCATCGTAAGTATATGCCAGATCATGTATTTATTAAGTATCGGCTCATCTCTGCGCTTTGGCTTTTCATGCATAAATTCTTCTCTTGCGTGCTCGCCCGCAAAGGCAATGCCTCCGAGAGTATCCATGATAATATTTATCCAAAGCATCTGCACAACCGACACCGGAGCGTCATATCCGATGAAAGGACCTATCATGGATATGCCAACAGCCGAGAGATTCATGGTAAGCTGAAGGGTTATGAATTTTCTGATATTTTTAAATATTCCCCTGCCGTAAAGCACCGCTTTTGCAATAGATGAAAGGTCGTTGTCAAGAATAATGATATCTCCCGCATCCTTTGCCACCTGTGTTCCGCTTCCCATGGAAAAGCCAACGTCCGCACGGCGAAGCGCAGGGGCATCGTTTATGCCGTCTCCCGTCATTCCCACTACCATCTCTTTTTCCTGTGCAACCCTTACAAGGCGGCTTTTATCCGAGGGAAGTGCTCTTGCGATAACGCCTATTCTCGGCAGAAGAGCAGAGAGCCTTTCATCCCCCATTTCGGCAAGTGCGGTACTGGTTAGGCAAAGATCCACGCCTCCTCCTAAAATCCCACATTCATTTGCAATGCTCTGCGCCGTTTCAATATTGTCTCCCGTCACCATAACCACGTGGATTCCCGCATCTCGGAGTTTTTTTACAGAGGAAGGACTTTCCCGCCTCATTTTGTCCGAAAGGCAGACGGCGGCAATGAGAGTGAGCTTCATTTTGCCGATTCCCCTTTCGCTTCCTCGGCAAATAAGGAGCACCCTTGCGCCGGCTTTTGTTTTTTCGTTTATCGTACGCAAAAACGAAGGCTTATCGAGGAATCTTTCACTTCCGTCATCAAGAAGATAAGATTCCACATCGCAAAGGAGCTTTTCGGGCGCACCCTTTATGAGAAATCCGTTGCTTTTATCATTTGTTCGCACCGAGGAATATTTTTTATCGCTGTCAAACGGGATTTTTTCTAAAATACTGATGTCAGCATAAAGAAATTCGTCTTTTGTTCTCGCCGCATCAAGAAGAAGTGCTCTGTCGGTCATGTTTCCGCCGAGAATGTGATCTTTTTTATCTTTTTCGCCGCCGAGAGTAAGCGATGATGCGGTATTATAAAAGGCGGATATGCCCAGTGCACGCCGGATCTGCCCTCCTTTTTTCATCTCTGCGAGAGAAGAAAAACGCTCACCGCCGCCGCAGATATATTCACTCACCAAAGGCACGCCCTCGGTGATGGTTCCGGTCTTGTCGCAAAAAAGAATATTCATGCTTCCCGCCGCCTCAATGCCCACCGGCTTTCGCACAAGCACATTGTTTTTTATCATTTTTTTGATGTTTGCCGAAAGCACAACGCTAATCATAAGGGGTAAGCCTTCGGGTACTGCCACCACAACAACGGTAAGCCCCAGAGTCAGAGCCTGAAGCAGCTTGTGAAAGAGATAACGCATATCAAAAAGCTTCATCATAATTATGCTTCTGTTCATTCCGCTGTCAAGGAAAAAGCAATTTACAAGATAGGCAAGGGAAACGAGAATGGCGGCAATATACCCAAGGCGGCTTATGAGCTTTGCAAGTCCCATAAGCCGTATTCTGAGAGGACTTTCTCTGGTATCCATGCCGATCTCTCTTGAAATTCCGCCAAGAAGGGTATCATCGCCAACAAAGCAGACCTTCGCCATTCCCTCGCCCGAAAGAACTGTGCAGCCGCCCGGAAGCGCGTTTTTTGCAGAGGGATCAAGTGATAATTCGGGAAGGGACGCACTAATATCCGGCTCTTTTTTCGCCTCTCTGCTCTCCCCCGTCATTGCAGACATATCAAGCCCCATTTTCCCCGATATCAAAACCGAATCCGCAGGTATCCTCTCTCCCGCCCCGAGACAGACAATGTCTCCAACAACAAGCTCCTCTGCTGCAAGCTCTATCATTTTTCCGCTTCTTTTGCATCTTATCCTTGAGCAGCTGTTTTCCTCTCCGAGCCTTCTGAATGCGGATTCGCTTGAATATTCGGATGCGGTGGAAATGAAGGTCGCAAGAAAGACCGAAATACCGATACCCACCGTTTCATATATATCCCCATCCCTGAAAAGGAAGAGAATATTGAGAAAAAGCGCAATAAGAAGAACCCTTATGATGGGGTCGCCTAAATTGGAAATAAACTGTTTTATAAATGAATTTCGCTTTTTTCGGCTTATGACGTTTTTTCCGTGCTTTTCACGGGAAAAACGCACCTGATCCTCTGTAAGTCCGTCAAAATTTTCAGTCCCCCCGCTTCTTTTTTGAGTTTTTTCCTTTAACAAATCCATCATCGCCTCACCTTCCGACCAATGCAATGTCCATCGTTCGTCTTTTACTTAAATCATATGTGAAATCGAGCCTAAAAAATTACTTAAAATGCTATATTTTCTTGACATGGGGATAATAATGTGATAAAATAATATAAAATATATATAGAGGATTTGAAAATGAAGGATCTTATCGGGGCAAACGCACTTTTTGTTAAGGGTGAATATGAAAAGGCGGCTGAGCTTTACAGAGAGCTTGCATATGAGGGCGATCTCGATGCAATGTTCAACATGGGATATATCTATCAGTTTGGAATAGGGGTCGAAAAGGATACCGAAAAGGCGGCGGATTTTTATGCCGTTGCCATTTATCTTGAAGGCGGAGACGCCGCATATAACCTAGCTGTTATGACAATGAACGGTATCGGAGTTAAGAGGGATATAAGAAAAGCAATCCACTATATGGAGCTGAGCGCAAACGGCGGTTGCCCCGAAGCACAGCTTTATCTTGCATCGGCTTGCTCCATCGGCTATGCGGGAAATCCCGTTTCAAGCAATATCTGCCGAATTCCCTATCACAAAGCGGAAAACAGATATGACTACGCACTTCTGGCAGGAAGCATTGACGAGGAAGAGCAAGTGAAAATCGAAGAGGAGCGTTGCCGCGCAATAACAGAAAGTCATATTGATGCCCACAGATGGCTCACCATCGTTGCGGCAAATAAAGACGAGGACGAGGTCTATACCGAAACCGTAAGAGATGCAAAATTCCTTCTCGGTCTTTTCTATATCGAGGGAATCGGATGCCGCATAAACAGAAAACGCGGTCAGCTTCTTATAAAGGAAGCAGCACTGCTCGGCTCGGACGAAGCAAAGCAATATATGCTCGAAGAAGCAAAGGATAACTAAAGGAGAGATTAAAATGCCATATATAAATACTGTTACAACGAAAAAAATTTCTGACAAGGAAAGAAACGAAATAAAAGCGGAGCTTGGAAGGATCATTTCCCTCTTCCCGGGAAAAAGCGAGGATTGGCTCATGCTCTCTTTCTCGGATGATGTGAAAATGTATTTCAGAGGAGATGACAGTGCTGACACCGCATATGTTGAGGTAAAGATATTCGGCAAGAGCACCGATGCCGCATATGCAAATGTTACCGCCGCCATCTGTGCGCTTTATGAAGCAAAGCTGGGCATCCCATCGGACAGAATATATGTAAAATACGAGGAATGCGATAAATGGGGCTGGAACGGCTCTAACTTCTGATAATGGCAAGTTTTTCAAAGGCCGTTTCGGATTTTCTCCGCAAAAAATATATCCTTCTTTCGGAGACGGATTCCACAAATGAATTCTGCAAATCGGAAAAGGTTAATGGAGACGCCATTGTAAGAGCCTTGCGCCAGAGAAACGGCAGAGGGCGAATGGGAAGAAAATTCTTCTCGGATGAGGGCGGTTTTTATATCTCATACTGCTTTTTTCCGAAAAAGCTTCATGCAAGCACTCTTCTTCCCTTAACGGGGCTCTGCGCCGTTGGTGTTTTGAGAGCAATAGAGCGCACGGCATCTGTTTGCCCCGACATAAAATGGACAAACGATCTGCTCCTTGAAGGAAAAAAGATCTGCGGCATACTTGCCGAGAGCGTTCTCTCCGAGGACTATTCCGCAGAGCGTGTCATAATCGGAATCGGCATCAACACAAATCAGCAAAAGGAATGCTTTTGCGGTGAGCTTTCGGGCATAGCCTCTTCGATATACGCCCTATGCGGCAAAAAGGTCGATGAAGAGCTTTTGCTCTACAACTTGACAGATGAAATGCTGAAAATTTATTCTCTTTTAGGTGAAAGCGCAGACAAGAGAAAGCCTTATGTGGATATATATAAGGCTCGATGCTTGACACTTGGCAAGGATATAAAAATTTTAAAGCCCTCGATTGCGGGTGAGAGAGACCCAAGAGAGCTTTTTCTCGAAAAGCCCGAGCTTTTCCCAACTGCAAGAGCGGTCGATATCGATGAAAATTTCGGTCTTGTTGTTTCCTACCCCGATATGAAAAAAGAAACGATCACCTCGGGAGAAGTCAGCGTCAGATAAAACAGCAGACATTTTTTAGGTACACCGATAAACAGTATCTTGTCGGGGAGGGAGTTTCGCCACTGCGGTGGCGAGGAGCACCCGCACGCTCCGCTGCGCAAGCTTTAAAAAAAGCTTGACCATAATCTTTAAAACCAAAAAGATTAGGAAGCTTATTCTACTTTCTATGTGAAATTATCGGTAACAAAAGAGATAAACGCCCTTTAATAAGTCCCCTTTATTAAGTTTTGATCGACCTTTTTTAAAAGGTCGTGGCTCCGGCGCCATCGCCGGTCGCCACCGCAGTGGCGAAACATCCCTCCTAGATAAATTACTTTTTAACAAAATCATTCGCATTTGAATGATAATAACAAAAAATCGGGACTGTGTCAAAAGCCACCGAAAGCAAATGACTCACCCCATCGAAAGGTCAAAAAGTGGAAAAGATCAAGAAAAGAAAGCCAAAGGAAAAGAAAATAAGCGGATTTGTGAGAGGAGCGATAATATACGGCGCAGCTCTCTCACTGGTTTTTGCTGTTTTGATAGGGATTCTTTGCGCTTTCCTTTATACATACGAAAAAAATCTGCCCATAAGGACAGCGGAAAATTTTTTACTCTCGATCGATAATGAAAAGTATTTTTCTCTTGTGGAAAGCACTGCGGGAGAGATATGCGAATTTGAAAGTGCCGAGCTTCTTGTGGAAAAAACCGAGCACCTCTCGGGTAAGCTTCAAGTGGCAAAGCTGGCAAAGGAATATACCTCCGAAAGACCTGTTTACCGTCTCATCTGCGATGACAAGGACATCGGAAAGCTCGTTCTTTGCCCAAAGGAGAAAAAATCAGCCTTTGGAATTACCTCCTTTAAGGTCTCGGAAGCAATGCTATATCCCGAATCTGTCCCCGGCGCTATCGAGAGAACCTCGGTCACGGTTTGTGTGCCGGAGGATGCAACTCTTTATGTCAACGGTAAAGCGGCAGGCGAAGATTATATCACAAAAAAGGGCGTTTCCTATAGCGGCAAAACGATTGTTCCCAGGGACAGGAAATGCGATATTTATAGGATAGAGGGGCTTTGTCTTCTCCCGGAGCTTACGGTATGGAATTATTGTGAGGTTATATATCTGACAATTGTTAACGGAAAAGCAGATTGGTTTTCCGAGGAGTTAAAAAGCTTCATTATGACAGTTCCCTCAAATGCTTCGGTTATGATAGGCGGAGTTGCTCCCTCCCCATCGCTTGCACTGGAGGGTGAGCTTTCCGAGGCTCTTTCCGAATTTGAAAGGGAGCTTGGTGAGGCTTTGCCAAAAGCACTTTCCTACAGAGTTTTCGATGAATGCAGGCATGAGGGCATTTCGGTCACTGCAAACGGAAAAAAGCTTGTCAGCAAGGAGCTTGAGGGCAAAAATGAATATGTGTATCTTTATTCCGCAGATTGCAGATACAGCGCAAGAATTGCCGCACCCGAAAATGCAATCGTCTATATAAACGGAGTAGAGGTCACGGAAAAATATCTTGTGGGAAAGGGCGAATATGAAGCTCTTTCTGCCGTTAAAAAATATGCTTCCAATGGTGACGCCACGGTAGGCATGACATATAAGGTGAACGGGCTTATCTGCGAGCCCACCATTTCCGCCACCATAGATGGAAAGGAAATCCCCCTTTGCTCGATAAAGAAAAACGAGCTTGATATTTCCGCAGAATTTTACGGCGCAGAAAACACAAACTCAAATGCGAAAACTGCCGCAGAGGAATTTACAAAAGCATATTTTCATTATGTTGCAAACGGAGCGGCGGGAATCGAGGAAAATTACGCAGCCCTTATCGCAAAGATGAAGGCTCAAAGCCCTGCCTTTAACCAGATTCAAAGGTCAAAGAGCAGCTTTGAATTTGTAAACCAGGGAGTTTACCGCATCGACCTTCTCCGACCGAAGAATTTTATCGACATTGGCGGACTTATATACTGCGAGGTGGATTATTCCGTCCTTCTGCGCTTTTACAGAAATGAAAAGCTTTATGAGGGAACTCTTTCCCTTGTATTTATGAAAGAAAACGGCAACTATTTCGTTTGCGATATGGTTATCGACAGCGAGAGCTGATTTTAAGGGAGTGATAGACTTGAAAAACACAAATTCCACATCAAAAAACTATGCTTTGCCAATAGGCGGCTCTTATTGGAAGGATGCTGTCTCGGAAATGAAAAATGTGCGTGCACTTATAATGTGCGCACTGCTTTGTGCTGTTTCCATTATCCTTGAAAAATTTCAGATACCGATAATACCCGGCGTTCTTGAGGTTTCCTTTTCATTCATTTCGATATCGCTCTGCTCATTTCTCACAGGTCCCATTATCGCCATTCCGTGCGGAATTATCGTCGATGTTGTGGGAGCACTTATAAACGGATATTCTTTCTTTTTCGGCTATACTCTGTCTGCGGTGCTGGGTGCATTTATTTATGCCCTCTTTCTCTACCGCTCAAGGCTCTCATTTGAGAGGATAGCAGCCGCAAGATTCATCATAAATCTCTTTGTCAACGTGCTGCTCGGCTCTGTTTGGAGAGTTGCAATGTCGGGCGGACCTTATGGCTATTATGTTGCGATCTCCGGCATAAAAAATCTTCTTCTTTTGCCCCTTGAAGTGTTTATTATGACTTTTTTCCTTGGTGCACTTCTTCCGAGCCTTAAAAAGCTGAAGCTTTGCGACCCGACGCTTGAGCTTAAGGTTTCAAGCAAAAAAATGATAATCTTCACAGTAGTTCTCATAGCGGGAACAGCTCTTCTTATTCTCTATTCGCTCAATAAGAGCGAGATAAACAGCGCAATAAGGAGCGTATTCAGTTAAGAAAGGGCAAAAAAATGAAAAAGCATCTTCTCCCCGAAAAAATGGGGGATGATTCTTATTTCAGAATTACCGTTGTTGACGGCGAAGGCAAAAAAGCATGGACAAATGCTTATTTATATAACGATTTTCAATAAGTGAAAGGAGACAAAAAATGAAATACTATCTTTTGCCCGAGAGCGGCAAATTTTATAAGGCAAATCTTCATCTTCATACCAATCTTTCGGATGGTGCGCTTTCCCCCGAGGAAGTGAAGGAAAAATACAAGTCAAACGGATATTCAATCCTGGCTTATACCGACCACGAGGTCATTATTCCCCATCACGACCTCAATGACGAGGATTTTCTGACCATAACCTCCTATGAGCTTGCTCTTGAAGAGGATATAGAATATACCTTTTCAAGCGTAAAGGCAACTCATCTTAATTTTTATGCAAAGGATAAGGACAACATCGTTCCTCCTTGCTTTGATGAAGATAAGATTTCGGATAAGATAAGCGGAACAAGACCTTATATCACAGACGAGATGAGAGCCAATAAATATAAATTTGAATACTCAACCGAATGTATAAATGACGTTATCGCCAAGGCAAATGAGGCGGGATTCCTTGTTTCATACAACCATCCCGTCTGGAATCTGCACAATTATGAGGACTATAAGGATTACAAAGGACTTTGGGGAGTTGAGTGCTATAATAACGAGTGCGCAATAACGGGTCTTGTGGATTCCATGACCCCCATCGACGATCTTCTCCATAGAGGAGAAAAGGTTTTCACCCTTGCCACCGACGATTCTCACAGAGAGGATAGCTGCTGCGGCGGATACGTTATGATAAAGGCTGATGAGCTTGAATACGGTGCTGTTATGAAGGCTCTTGAAAATGGAGATTTCTATGCTTCGACAGGTCCCGAGATAAAGATGCTGACCCTTGAGGATTGCTGCCTGCATATCGAGTGCTCCGAGGCTGCGGAGATAATAATAAACACCGACAAAAGAATTGCATATCACGAAATAGCACCCGAGGGCGAGGCTATAACGAGCAAGAATTTCTACATCAATTATTGGGTAAATGAAAATAAGCGCCGCCCCGAAAAAGACCGTCCCAATGCCTATTTCAGAATTACCGTTATCGATAAGAGCGGCAAGAAGGCATGGACAAATGCATATTTCTATGAGAATTATGAATTCTGAAAGAAAATGCCTTAATTATAAAATTTCAGGAGTAAGAAAATAAATGCAGAGTGAAAAACAAAAGCATATAAGGAATTTTTCGATAATTGCGCATATAGACCACGGAAAATCAACCCTTGCGGACAGAATTCTCGAGTTTACCGACACTCTTTCACAGCGTGAAATGGAAAACCGTGTTCTTGACAACATGGATCTTGAAAAGGAAAGAGGAATTACCATCAAGAGCCGCGCGGTAAAGCTTGATTACACCGCAAAAGATGGGGAAAAATATGAGCTGAACCTCATCGACACCCCCGGTCACGTGGACTTTAACTATGAGGTTTCAAGATCTCTCAACGCCTGCGACGGTGCGCTTCTCGTTGTTGACGCAACTCAGGGAATCGAGGCGCAGACCTTGGCAAATGCATATCTTGCGGCAGATTCAAATCTTGAAATAGTCCCCGTTATCAACAAGATCGACCTTCCCAGTGCCGATATCGAGCGCGTAAGAGGCGAAATTGAGGACGTTATCGGTATTCCCGCCGAAGGATGTCCTGCCGTTTCCGCAAAAACAGGTCTTAATATCGGTGATGTTCTTGATAAGATAATTTCCGATATCCCCGCCCCGGAGGGAGACGAAAATGCGCCGCTCAAATGTCTTATTTTCGACTCATATTACGA
The DNA here is from genome assembly GCA_964411355.1 of uncultured Lachnospiraceae bacterium. Lineage (GTDB taxonomy): Bacteria > Bacillota > Clostridia > Oscillospirales > CAG-272 > SIG710. The sequence goes on along the minus strand of CAYPKQ010000003.1, from coordinate 3,050 downwards.
TAGCTATCTTGGAGTTGTCGTATATGTGCGAGTTGTGGACGGTAAGCTCCATGCGGGCGAGAAGATAAAGCTGATGAATACAGGTGCCGAATTTGATGTTGTCGAGGTCGGCACAATGGAGCCATTCGGTCTCGCAAAATGCGACGAGCTTTCGGCAGGTATGGTTGGATATATAACCGCCAGCATCAAGTTCATTGGAGACACGAAGGTGGGAGACACAGTTACCCATGCGGAAAATCCCACAGAGAAGCCTTGTGAGGGATTTAAAAACGTTCTGCCAATGGTATTTTCGGGTATCTATCCCGCAGACGGAGCAAGATACGGCGATCTCCGCGACGCTCTTGAAAAGCTGCAGCTCAATGACGCAGCACTGATCTTTGAGCCCGAGACCTCCATTGCGCTCGGCTTCGGCTTCAGATGCGGATTTCTCGGACTTCTCCACATGGAGATCATCGAGGAGCGACTTGAGCGAGAATTCAATCTTGACCTTATCACCACCGCCCCCAGCGTTATTTATGAAATAACGAAAAGGGACGGAGAGAAGATAAGGATAGACAATCCTTCAAATTTCCCCACGGTGGATGAGATAGAAACCGCCTATGAGCCGATGGTGAAGGCGAATATCATAACCCCAACCGAATTTGTGGGAGGACTTATGGAGCTTTGCCAGGACAGACGCGGAGTTTTCATAGATATGAAATATATCGACACGGAGCGTGTTGAGCTTCACTATGATCTGCCCTTAAACGAAATAATTTATGACTTTTTCGATGCGCTGAAGAGCCGCTCAAGAGGCTATGCATCCCTTGACTATGAGCTTTCCGAATATGCCCCCTCAAAGCTGGTCAAGCTTGATTTCATGCTCAATGGCGAGGTGGTTGACGCCCTTTCCTTTATAGTTCATGAGGAAAAGGCATATGCAAGAGCAAGACGAATTGCAGAAAAGCTAAAGGAAAATATTCCGAGACAGCTCTTTGAGATACCGATACAGGCGGCGATAGGCTCAAGGATCATAGCAAGAGAGACAGTCAAGGCTCTTCGCAAGGATGTTCTTGCGAAATGCTATGGCGGCGATATCACAAGAAAGAAAAAGCTGCTTGAAAAGCAGAAGGAAGGTAAGAAAAAGATGCGTCAGCTTGGCTCTGTTCAGGTTTCACCCGAGGCATTCATGGCTGTTCTGCGTCTTGATGACGAAAACTGATAATTGGAGTTTTGAAATGAAAGAGAAAAAAACGCTGGGACTTTATCTCCATATTCCCTTTTGCGCTAAAAAATGCGATTATTGCGATTTTTATTCCTTTGCGCCAAGCGATAAGAATGCTATAGAAAGCTATGTTTCCGCAATGATGCTCCAAATGGAGGATATTTCGGATGCCTGCCGCGGATATATCGTGGATACTGTATATTTCGGCGGCGGAACGCCGACTATTCTGCCCATATCGCAATTTTCAAGGCTGATGGATTCGGTTCGCAGAAATTTCAGAATTGCAAAGGACGCAGAGATAACAAGCGAGGCAAATCCGGGAACGGTGGATCTGAAGTATCTGAAAGCACTTCGAAAGCTGGGAATAAATCGTCTCAGTCTCGGAATGCAGAGCCTTGACGACGGAGAACTGAAAACACTCGGCAGAATACACAGCGCAGAGCAGTTCACATCCACATTTGACGAGGCAAGACGGGCGGGATTTGATAATATCAGCGTTGATATAATGTACGGGCTCCCGGGGCAAACACTCTCATCCTTTACCGATACCCTTCGCGGAGTTACCATGATAGACCCGGAGCATATTTCTCTTTACTGTCTCAAAATTGAAGAGAATACTCCATTTTTCGCTATGCGAGATACACTTGATCTTCCCGATGACGACACCGAATACGATATGTATATGAAGGCTGTGGATTTCCTTTCATCAAGAGGCTATGAAAGATATGAAATGAGCAATTTCGCCCGTAATGGCAGATATTCAAGGCACAATATGAAATATTGGAACTGCGATGAATATATAGGCATCGGCGCTTCTGCTCATTCATATTTTGGCGGTGAGAGATATTCGGTCATCCGAAATGCCGAATCCTATATAAACGGACTTGAGATCCTTCAGCTTCAGATACCCATAATCGAAAACAGCAAAATTATAGAAAAAAATGAAAGCATGAATGAATATGTTATGCTTCGCATGCGTCTTGAGGCGGGAGTTGATATGAACGAATTTAAGGCTCGCTTTGGAATTGATTTCAATAATAAATTCGGTTGCCTTCTTGAAGAATATATTGAGGGCGGATTTGTCAAAAGGATCGGAGATAGCTATGCATTTACATCAAGAGGAATGTTCGTCAGTAACTATATCCTCTCGGCTGTTCTCGATTTTTCCCCCGAGGAGATGTCATTGAACTGAATTCACACAAAATTTTCATAAGGGTGCTTGACAAGAAGAGCTTTTTATAATACAATATATATATGAAAATTATCATTACGAAAGGAGATAGAAAAAATGGCAGATAATAAGAAAAAAATTGAAGAAATGGCAGAGGATCTTCCCGAAACCTATACTCTCACAGATGAGGAAGGCAACGAATTCGAGGTTGAGCTTCTTGCTTCCTTTGAATTTGAAGGCAAACAGTATAAGGCAATAACTCCTGTTGATACTGCACCTGCAAAGAAGGGCGAGGATCAGATGATCGAATACGATATTCTTGAGGTTACAACAGACGAGAATGGCGACGAGATCCTTACATCTATTGAGGATGATGAAGAATTCGATAAGATCGCAGATTTCTTTGATGATGCATTTTTTGGCGAGGTAGATTACGACGCATAATCACCCCCGGCTTTGGGCATATTATTTTTGAAAAAAGTTGCCTGCTTAGTGCGTGATATTGGGGCAATTGAGACCCACAATTTGAAATTGGAGTCCGGATAAACTTCCGCTCCCGATTGCAGGCCTCCCGCATCGTGCATCGATTGACTTGTCTCGGCTCGATGTCGGACGTTGGAAGCAGTAAAAAGAGCGGAGAGGACACCACCTTGCTATGCAGGGTTTTCAAATTCC
>CAYPKQ010000002.1:0-34124 GCA_964411355.1 uncultured Lachnospiraceae bacterium | reverse complement strand
GGGCGCAAATATCTTCGTTGCGGGAACTTCAAGTGTGTTCAAAAAGGATCTTACGCTAAAAGAAGGTATAAAAGCACTTTGCGATGTCATTCGCACAAAATAACATTGCTTTTTTTATCGTTCCGTGTTATAATTATGTGAATAATTCTTTTCGAGGTAAAAAAATGAAAAATTTGAAATTCGCACCAAATGTTTTTGTAGTTCGTAATAATTATGATATTGTTATCGTGTGCAAATGCGAAGGCAAATGCTATATCACCGTTGACGGTAAGCAATATAGGGAAAACGGCTCGGGAATTTTTAAGATCCACACCCCCGTTCATAAGATAACTGTCCCTCAAAGCGTGCTCGATGAGGCAGAAGAATACACCGTCCATTTCCACCCCTGCTCCTCAAAAAAAGATTATTGGACAAAAATGGATGAGGCTGAAAAACAGACCTTCAAATTCAAAGCGCTGAAAAAGGACAAAAATATCAACCTTTATTATACTGCGGATATCCATTCATGCTATGAATCTGCCGAAAAATGCTGTACATTTTTCGGTGATGACCTTGATATTCTCGTTGTAAACGGTGATTACGGCGAATCAAATTCAAGAGACTCCATTGAAGAGTTGAACGCCTTTATTGCAAGGCTCACGGGCGGCACTATTCCCGTTATAATCGGCAGAGGAAACCACGATGCCAGAGGAAATATGTCCGAGCTTATCACCGACTATATTTCAACAGACGAAGGAAGGACCTATTTTACATACAGCATAGGTCCGATCTCGGGAATAATTTTGGATTGCGGAGAGGATAAGCTTGACGGCTGTGACGAATACGGCGGAGTCAACTATTTTGAACAATACCGCCGCGATGAGCTTGATTTCCTTAAAGGCACAGCTTCCCTCGAAAAAGAAAAATACCGTCTCGCCTTCTGCCATATTCCTTTCAGCTATAAGTTCAAAGATGACATTTTTAATATCGACACAGAGCTTTATCATGCATGGTCGAAAGAGCTTGACAGAATAGGCATTGATTGCCTTATCTGCGGTCATATGCATTCCTATTCACTCTGCCCCGGTGAGCACGAGGAAAAATTTGAGCATAAATATCCCCTCATAGTTGCCTCAAAAAAGAGCGGCAGCTCCCTCGGCGGCTCGGCAATAACTCTTATGAAGGATAAGATAATCTGCCGCTTTACCGATGAAGAGCACAATGTCACAAGAGAAATTATAATAGACAGATGAAAAAAGAGACTGCTTCATAAAAAAATGAGGCAGTCTTTTTTTATTGATGGCGATTTTTTGCTTTATAGGCAATATTTGTTGCGATAAGCCTTCTTGCAAGGCAGCAGATCAGAAGCAACACGCATATAATTATGCCCCATGAGATTATACTCACCGATATCGTTTTTTCACTGAAGAAAAAATCACCGAGAAAATCAGTTAAAAGAAAGACGAGTATGACCGCCGCAAGATAGCTTGATATAACCAAAGTCTGGGCATGATAGGTAAATCTCTTGGCAATAAAATATCCGAGAACGGTAAATGTGGCAACAGAAAAATACATAAGCAGCTGCCCCGCAGGCGCCCTCAGAACAAGTCCGTCAAGGCTCGGCTTTGTGAAGCCGAAAATCGAATAAAGAATGTACAAAAGTGGAATAATAATACCGTCAAAATATATTATCCAACGAAGAACATCAAAAAATCGCTCCGCAAAGGTCTGTTTTTTCGCATTTTCAGCAAGAGAACGGCAAAAGGTTTTATAGTCCATGCCGATGGAGTCCTCAAATCTTTCGCCCCGCTCCTCACATTCGAGAGCCATTCCCGCAAGATCGCACATCATATCCTCAAAAACCACCTCGTTTATATAGCAGGTCTCAAGATAATGACGCATTTTTTCGATGGTTCTTTTGTTATCCTTTGAAAGCTTTTTGAGCAGCGCACAGTATTCCTTATTCATCTGTCCTCTTCTCCTCCCTCAATAATTTTTCCAACATTTTCCGCAAGTGCACCCCAGCAAAGCTCAAATCCACTGAGATATTCTCTCCCCTTTTCGGTTATGCTGAAATATTTGCGGCGCGGGCCGAAAGGCGAAGGCAAAAGAGAGCTATGGATATTACCCTGCTTTTCTAGGCGCAGAAGAAGCGGATATAAAGTTCCCTCGGCAATATCCGAAAAGCCGTGCTTTTTCAGATATTCAAGTATCTCATATCCGTATGTTGTCTTTCTTGATATAACCTTAAGGATGCATCCTTCAAGAGTGCCGCGCATAAGCTGTGATTTATCGAATTCCATTTCCCGCTCCAAAATTTTAGTTGCCTATATTGTATCACAAAGTACTGCCAATGTCAAGGAAGGCAGAATATGTATAAATTGTAAAAAATATTTACATACTTGACATTGAAAACATTACGAGTATAATAGTATATGTGAGAATTTGTTTTTTACATCGGAGGTCAAGATCAAATGAGAAAAACCAAGATCGTATGCACAATAGGTCCTGCATGCGAAAACGAAAAAACCATTGAAGAGATGTGCCTTGCGGGCATGAACGTTGCCCGTCTCAATTTTTCACACGGAGAGCACGAGGATCATCAGAAAAAGATAGATATAATTAAAAAGGTCAGAGAAAAGCTGGGGCTTCCCATTGCTATTCTTCTCGACACAAAGGGACCCGAATACCGAATCGGCACCTTTGAGGATGGCAAGATCATGCTGAACGACGGCGACAGCTTTACCTTTACCACAGAGGACATTATTGGAAACAGCGAGAAGGTCTCTGTCAGCTATAAGGGCATGATAGCAGATCTCAGCATAGGCGACAAAATACTTCTCAATAACGGTCTCGTTCATTTTGAGGTTGAGGAGCTTTCGGAAAATGAAGCAAAATGCAAAGTTCTAATCGGCGGCGAGCTTTCAAACAGAAAGAGCATGGCATTTCCTAATAAAGTCCTTAAGCAAGTGTACCTTAGCGAGCATGATAAAGCCGATATCGCATTCGGCATTAAAAACGGAGTTGATTTTATCGCCTGCTCCTTCGTTTCCTGTGCGCAGGATCTTATCGATGTCAAGAATTATATAAAAGAGAGCGGCGGCTCCCAAGCTGATATCATCGCAAAAATCGAAAACCAGGCGGGCATCGACAATATTGAGGAAATTTGCCGCGAATGCGACGGAATCATGATCGGCAGAGGAGATATGGGTGTTGAGATCCCCTTTGAAGAGCTTCCGACCATTCAGAAGCATCTGATAACCACCTGCCGTATGCTTGGAAAGCGAGTTATTACAGCAACCGAAATGCTGGAAAGCATGATAAACAATCCCCGCCCCACAAGAGCGGAAATAAGCGACGTTGCAAATGCGGTTTATGACGGCACAAGCGCAATTATGCTCTCGGGCGAAACTGCGGCGGGTAAATATCCTGTTCTGACGGTAGAGACTATGTCAAAAATTGCCGAGAGAACAGAAAAATCAATTCATTATGAAAAGAGATTCCTTACAAGCGAGTTCAAAATAAAGAATACGGTCGATGCATTATCTCATGCCGCTTGCGGAATGTCCATCGATCTCGGAGCAAAGGCGATCGTTGTTTGCTCGATAACGGGAATTACCGCAAGAATGGTATCCAGATTCCGCTCGCCGGTTGACATCATAGGACTTACCACAAATGAGATAACATGGCGTAAGCTGGCTCTTTCATGGGGGGTTATTCCAATGATGGCTGAGGAATTCAACTCTACCGACGTTCTTTTCTACACCGCAAAAATGATTGCGAAAAAAACCATGTCGCTAAAGGAAGGCGATAACATTCTCATCACCGGCGGTATCACAAACGGCGCAACCGGTAATACAAGTCTTATTAAAGTTGAAACGATATAATAGAGGGGCTGAGTCATTTGCTTTCGGTAAGCTTTTGACTCAGTCCCGATTTTTTGCAATAATTCAAATGAAATTCATTCGCCTACAGTGCGCTAAATTACTGTTTATCGGCGACATTTGGAAAAACTTATGCTAAAACAATAATATTATTTTGAGAAAAAGCAATTGATAATGCGGGCTGCCGCGGCACGGGTAATGGGAGCTGTCAAATCGTTTTCAAGGCTATTTCTATAAGCAACAATGCGGCTATGAAGTGATGAGCAAGGATAAATATCAAGCATAATATCGGAAGCCGTCAAAATACTACCGTAAAGATCATTTTCGCCAAGTGCCGAATATGCCAAAACCCAAAATTCAGCAAATGTTATCTTTCTGTCAAGATCAATATAATTTCGAACCGACCAATCGATTTCAACATCTTTATTAAGCTTAGTATTAAATAGTTTAAAATGATGTCTCATGGCATAATCAACGTATGTTGCATAGAGTGGATCCGTATTGTCAAAGGGGGCTATAATGGGAGTACCGTTTCTTCTTACATGAGCCCTTACAACAAACGCAATTGCTTCACCAACTGTCATATTACCGTCCGGCTCAAAAGTGTTGTTGCCTTTCCCGTTGATAAGACCAAGCTCATAACAGTTTTTAATGCAGGAATAATACCAATCACTTCTTTTAACATCTTTAAAAGTATAATTGTACATAGTTTTGTTTTTGACATAATTGTCAAATGGCATTTCTTTTTTTGCAAAAGCACTTGTTGCAAGTATTCCGATGCAGCAAGTAATTGCGAGAGCTAAACAGAGCATTTTTTTGATTTTCATGATTTTTTTCCTTTTGTAATTTTTATTTCAAATACCCGCAGGCATATGATCGATGTTATGTATACATAATATGTAATGTATACATTATACAATGTAAAAATCTATTTGTCAAGTCCTTTTTTGATATATTATGTATACATACACTGATTTTTACATTATATAACGGAGGTATACATCTTGAAACTGCGCGTACTTGATATTTTAAAGGAAAAAGGAAAAACAAAATATTGGCTTTATATTCAGTTGGGATTAAGTTACCAGAATTTTAATAACATGGTCAATAATAAAACCTCGGGAATAAAATACGAGAATCTTAAAGCGCTTTGCGACATTCTCGAATGTACTCCAAACGACCTTTTTGATGAGTATCACAACAAGTAATAATGTTTTCAAACAGTAATTTATCGAACTGTTGAAGATGTATTTTGTAGGGGACGGCGACCTCGACGTCCCCTACAGATCAGCTCATTTTTTAATCGGTATCCTACAGTTCGCTAAATTACTGTTTATGAAAAAATAGCCGTGGCAAGAGCGAGAAACTCTGTCACGGCTATTCTTATTTAAGACTTGCCTTTGCGGCATTAAGGGTATTTTTAAGAAGCATTGTGATGGTCATAGGTCCGACACCGCCCGGAACGGGGGTGATATAGGAAGCCTTAGGCTCAACCTCGGTAAAGTTCACGTCACCGCAAAGCTTTCCGTCATCGTTGCGGTTGATTCCAACGTCAATAACCACTGCACCTTCCTTCACCATATCTGCTGTGAAAAAATTAGGCTTTCCGATGGCGGCAATAAGAATATCCGCACGGCGGCAAGCAGCAGCAAGATCCTTAGTTCTCGAATGACAGATGGTTACCGTTGCATCTGCCTGAAGCATAAGCATTGCCTGGGGCTTACCAACGATGTTACTTCTTCCTACGATAACACATTCCTTACCCTTTGTCTCGATTCCGCTGCGTCTGATAAGCTCCATAACTCCCGCAGGGGTGCAGGGCGCAAGGTCAAAATTGCCCGTCATTATCTTGCCCACATTAAAGGGATGGAAAGCGTCAACGTCCTTTGAGGGATCGATCTTTAAGAGGACAGACTCCTCATTTATATGCTTCGGCAGAGGAAGCTGAACGAGAATTCCATGAGTATTCTTATCTTCATTGAGACGCTCGATAACCGAAAGAAGCTCATCTTCTGTTGTTACCTCGGGCATTTCGATGACCTCGGAATTAAATCCCACCTGCTCGCAAGCCAGCTTTTTATTTCTGACATAAACCTTCGATGCGGGATTCTCTCCGACGATTATAACGGCAAGTCCGGGACGAAAGCCGTTTTCGCTCTCAAAAACCTTTACTTCCTCTGTTATTTCCTCTCTTATAGCGGCAGATATTGCCTTTCCGTCAATTATTTTAGCCATTTTTTGTCTCCTTTTTCTTTCTGATCAAAATAAATACTATTGCAAAGCTGCACAGAACTGCGCTGAGAAGTCCGATAAGCTGTGATATCTTAATAGATCCAACATAAAGGCTGTCGGCACGGAATCCCTCTATGAACATTCTGCCAAAGCCGTACCATGCAAAATACATAAGGCAAATCTGACCGTCAAATTTTTTGTTTTTATATACTGCATTGATAATAACAAATCCGATAAGGTTCCAGAGTGACTCATAAAGGAAGGTCGGATGTGCCATTACAGTCTCATATCCGCTGGCATAGGAATTCACCTGCATCACCCACGGGAGAGAGGAGGCATTCGGTGTTTCAAAGACCTTTCCGAAAAACTCAAATTTCGATATATCACCATATGCCTCACCATTGCAGAAATTGCCCCATCTTCCAACAATCTGACCTATCATAACGGCAGGTGCAGCCATATCAAAAGCTCGAATAAAGCTCTTTTTCTTGACCTTGCACACCGCAAAAATACCGATGCATCCGCCGATTATACCGCCATAAATACCGATTCCGCCATTCCATATTTCAAAAAACTGCCAGAAGCTGTCATATCTGTCAAGGCTCGTAAGTACATAATACAGCCTTGCTCCGACCACTCCGCAAAGCACCGTATATATAAAGAGATCAAGCATATCGTCATTTGTGAAGCCCTCTCTCTTGCTACGGTAAACTGCACAGGCAAATGCGAGTATTATTCCCGTTACGATAATAAGACCGTACCATCTTATCTCAAGTCCGAGCAGCCTTATTGCCACGGGGTCTATACTGAACATATCTATCCCAAGTCCGGGAAAAGCAATCTGTGTCATCTTTATTTAACCTCCGTTTTTTCATCAAATGGGAAAACAGCCGAAAGGGTGAAGCTCTCCTCGGAGAATGATGAACGGAATATCTCCATCACCTCAGAAAGACTTATTTCATTTATTATATCGGCATATCCGAAATAATCATAGCCGTCAAAAATGTGCTCAATGAGGTCCTCGGCAATATCCTCGGCAGAATCCAGTCCTCTCACAAAGGATGCATAGAATACTTTACGGCATCTCTCAAAATCCTCCTCCGAAAAGCCCTTTTCTCTTTTTTCAAGGATATACTCCTTTATTCTTTCGTAAACCTTATAGGGTTCATCCGCTTCACCCGTCACAGCACAGAATCCGAAGTCCTCGGAAACTGTATATGAGCAATGAAGTGAAGAGGATATCATTTCTCCCTCATAAAGCTCGCTGAAAAGGTCTCCTGTTTGAGAAAAAATCAGATCGAGAACAATAGACATTGCAACCTCACGTCTCTCACGCATTATAGCTTCCGTTGGAACGCAGGTATCCTTTATTCCTATATCGAAGATTGGCTTTGCAAGCTGCATTTTCTGCTCCTTTCGGGGAGACGCAACAAAGCTCGGCTCTTCTCTTCTTTTTCTCTGTATTTTAACAGGCTTCTCATAGGAAAGCTGCTCGTCTGCAACCGTGAGCACTTCCTCCACAGAAACATTTCCGCAAACCACAAGTGCCATATTTGAAAGGTTGTAAAAAACCTCATGACAGCGGTAAAGAAGCTCGGGAGTTATTCGTGAAATGCTCTGCACCGTTCCGCAGATATTATTTTTTATATCGTGCTCGCTGTAAAGCCCCTCAAGCATCCCATAATAGGAACGGTTATGAGGCATATCATCATACATTCCTATCTCCTCACCGATTATTCCCTGCTCCTTTGCGACAGATTCCTCTGTGAAATAGGGATGAGTCACAAAGCGGAGAAGCTCTGTAAGGCACTCACTAAAATTTGAAGTGCAACTGAAAAGGAAGATCGTTTTATCATAGGAGGTATATGCATTTGCATCTGCGCCAAGCTCAGAAAAGCGCTCAAAGGAGTCACTTCCATCCTCGTTTGTGAACATTTTATGCTCAAGAAAATGAGCTATTCCCCCGGGAACCGTGGTATATTCATCCTCCCCCTCAAGCTTAAAGCAATTGTCGATGGAGCCATAATGCGTCCCGAAAACAGCATATGTAGTGCTGAGATTTTTGGGATAGACATAAATATCAAGTCCGCTTTTATGCTTTATATGCTTATATTCCTCACCGAGAAGAGTGCTTTTTACAGTTTTTATTTCATTATTCGTCATATTCGCTCTCCTCGTCATATTCACCGTCTCCCGTAAGCGTTCCTCTTATAAAGGCACAGGTGTCTGCTCCGAATCGGCGGGCAGCACTCGCAATATCGGCAGCGTCAAGCCCCTCAAGGGATGAAATTATATCACTTGGCGTTTCATCTATTCCCGAAATCGTCCGTGCTCTGTAAAAATGCTCGATCGAATAGGGAGAGTCAAAGGATTGTCTTATTGAGTTTTCCATTGAGTGCTTTGCGCACATCAGCTCGTATTCGGTAATCTCCCCCTTTTTGATATCATCAAATTGGGAAATTATCTCACCTATGACCCTATCCTTATTTTCATTGCTGATCCCCGACTGAACGAAAATCGCCCCCTTATTATAATTATAAATTGATGAGCAGGAATAGCAAAGGCTCTGATTTTCTCTTACATTTTTAAAGAGCTTTGAAGCCGGTGAGCCTCCGAAGATCTCATTTAAGAGCATTGCGGCATATCTGCCCCGGTCATTTGCACCGATATCCGCGCGAAAGCCCATAGTAAGCTTGCCCTGAAGCACCGCCATCTCCTCCTCTGCATATCGCATCTCGGAAGGAGCTTTTTTAATTTCGGGTCTCTCAAATTCGGCAGAACTGCCCCCAAGCTCGGGGAAATAGCACTCTATAAGAGACTTCACCTCCGTGGCATCTCGGCTCCCCACATAAATAAAGAGCGGCTCTGAGAGCGTCAGATATTCACGGTGAAATTCGGTTATATCCCTTGGAGTTATCTCCATTATTTTCTCAACAGGTTCATAATGAGGAAGTCCGCCGATCTCGTCCGCAAACATCACCTCTCGGCAAAGAGTTGCCGAGAGGTATTTGGGGTCATTTTCAGATGCTCTTATGCTGTCGCAGAGGTTCTTTTTTTCTATCTCAACGTTTTTTTTTCTGAAAAAGCCGTTTTCATCAAATAATGGTTCATAGAGCATTTTATGAAGAGTATCAAGAGTGCCTCCAAGCAGATCCTCTTCACCGGGGGCACATTCTTTCGCAAGACATTCGCAGAAAAATCCTGCAGAAACGCTATCCCCTATAGGATTCATCATGGTTGTGATATTTGCATCATAAAGGTCGTCAAGCCTGCGGCTGAGAGATGCAATATCGGGATATGGTACACAGCCGCATCTGAGTGTGCTGAAAAGAAGCGAACACAGTCCTCTTTTCCTTGGCGATGCGGGAAAAGCCATACTGAGAGTCAAAAGCTCTATCTTAAATTTATCTGTCTTTACTGCGAGAAGCTTTCCCCTTCCCGCATTTATTCTGACCGGTATCATTTAAAGCTAAAACCTCGTTTTTTTATTATTTCTATTGCGCCCTGCGGCAAAATTTTCGCAGCCTCGTCTTCTTTTCCCTCGGCAAGAAGATTTCGGACAAGAGTTGAGCTGATATCCGCATTTTTTTCATCGCAGGGAAGAAAAACCGTTTCGATTTCGGGAGCAAGCTCTCTGTTATAGAGTGCCATTTTCATTTCATATGCAAAATCAGTCTCGTTCCGAACGCCTTTTACAATGACAGAGCAAGAAAGCTCTCTCGCAAGAGCATAAAGCATACCATCGCTATATACCACCTCGGCATTGGGGATATCACTTGCTGCAAGATGTGCGATCTCTATCCTTGTTTCGGTATCGAAAAGGTACTTTTTACCGGGATTTATCAGAAGCGCAAGATAGACCTTATCATAAAGAGCTGCGGTGCGCCTCAGAATGTCTATATGCCCCACCGTTATTGGGTCAAAGCTGCCGGGAACGATGGCAATGCGGTATTTATTATCACCCATCATTTTCATCGTCCTCGCCTTTTTTCGGCGTTATAAGATTTATATATGCAATTCCGTGCTTCATGGTGCGAAGAACCTCAAAGCGTGCTTCAAGCTCATGATTTCCACCGAAAACATCATCATTTGAAGCACTTTCGCAAACAATAAGAGAAGTACGCTTGATAAGTCTGCCACTAAGAAGGAGCTCTATGGCTCGCGGAATTATTCTGTCGGCATAGGGGGGATCAAGAAAAACTATATCAAATTTTGCGCTCTCGTTTCCCTCTCTGCATCTGCCCTCGGCGCGGAGATATTCAAGAGAATCGGCACAAACAGCCGTTGCCCCGTCAAGCCTTGTTTTTTCTATATTCTGCTTTATAACTGAAATTGCCGCCTTTGCGTGATCCACCAGAACCGCACTCTGCGCCCCTCGGCTGAGGGCTTCAAGCCCCATCTGTCCCGAGCCTGCAAAAAGGTCAAGCACTCGTCTGTCCTCAATATCGAATTGAAGCATGGAAAAAACAGCTTCCTTTGTTCTCTCGGAGGTTGGACGTGTCGCTTCACCGTCAAGAGTAGCAAGTCTTATTCCCTTTGCCTTGCCCGTTATTATTCTCATCATATAATTCACCTCAAAAATCAGTTTTCATCCCCGTGAAAATACCGATATATATTTTCTGCATCCTTTGCTCCGATGCCGCCTACAGTACAAAGCTCTTCTTTTGTTGCCTCTTTGACCTTTGAAAGTCCTCCAAAATAGGTGAGAAGAGCCTTTGACTTTGCCTTTCCTATTCCGTCGATCTTTTCAAGAGACGAAGTTGTGAGAGTTTTGCGTTTTGCGCTATCCATTCTCGAAACGCTATATCTGTGAACCTCCTCCTGTATTCTGTAAATCAGCGAGAATACAGACTGTTCCCTTGCGATGCTTATTTCTCTTTCCTCATCGCAAAGTGCTCTTGTTTTATGAAAATCGTCCTTTACCATACCAAATGTGGGTATGTCGATGCTCATTTCACGCATCAATGCCCTGACACTTGAAACATGACCTTTTCCGCCATCAAGCAGAATAAGATCGGGCATTTCCGAGAAAGAGCCCACCTCGTCCGAAAGATGCTCAAGCCTTCTCTTCAGTGCCTCGCGCATACTCCCATAATCGTCAATTCCTTCCACAGTCCTTATAGTAAAGCTTCTGTAATCCGAGCGGCGAAGTTTACCTTCCTTTGCAACCACCATTCCGGCCGTTTTATGCTCCGATCCGATATTTGATATATCGTATGCCTCGATGCGCTCCGGAATAACCTCAAGGGAGAGAAGCGATGCAAGAAGCACCAGCGAGCTCTCATCCTTTTCCGCATTTATCTTATAGAGCTTTGCCTTATCCTTGGCATTGGCATAGACCATGCGGCAAAGCGTTCTCATATCGCCCCTCTCGGGCGTTCTTATCTCAACCCTTCTTCCCGCCATACTTCCAAGATATTCGGTAAGCATTTCCGCTTCCTCCTCATCTATGGTAAAATCCAGAAGAACCTCATGGGGGATATATTCCCTCTTCAAATAATAATCTCCGATAAAGGACGGCATTGCCTCCTCATCAGCAATCTTATCCGCACCGAAATAAAACTCATTTTTATCGGTAACTGCTCCCTCTCTGATATTGAACACGGAAATAACCGAGCAGCTTTCATCGGAATAAAGCGCAAAAACATCCTTATCCGCATCAGGCGCAGCAACCACCTTTTGCTTCTGGCTGAGGCTCTCAAGAGCGGAAATCGCATCTCGGCATCTTGCGGCAACCTCGAATTTTTCCTCCTCGGCATAGCGCATCATCTGCTCGCTAAGCTCTTTTTTTGCGGCAGAGGTATTTCCACGCAGTATATTTACGGCACATTTTACAGTTTCCTCATATTCTTTCGGGCTTACCTTTCCCGTACAAACGCCCATGCACTGCCCCATCTGATAATAAAGGCAGGGACGCTCCTTTCCGATATCGCGGGGAAAGCTTCTTTTGCAGGAGGGGATTCCAAGACTCTTTTGAAGAAGATTTATAACAGAAAAAACAGTTCCCGTTCCCGAATATGGACCGAAATATCTTGCACCCCTCTCGGCAGTTCTGCGTCTTGTATAAACTATTTGCGGATATTCTCCGCCCGTCACCTTTATATAGGGATAGCTCTTTGAATCCTTCAGCTTTATATTATATTTGGGGCTATACTGCTTTATCATACGGTTTTCGAGAGTCAATGCTTCAATTTCCGTATCGCAAAGGAAATAATCAAAATCATGGACAAGCAAGACCATCTTCATGGTTTTCAGATTCTTTTCACTATTCTGAAAATACCGGGAAACTCTGTTTCTCAGTTTTTTAGATTTTCCCACATAGATGACCTTTCCCGCCTTGTCCTTCATTATATAGACCCCGGGAGACAGAGGGAGAGTATTTGCTTTTTCGAGAAGTAATTCAAGTCTGTTTTCCAAAAAAATCCCCCCTTCTGTAAACAAAAAGGTGGTCATGCAGAAGCATCACCACCACCGTGCATAAAACTTATTCGGCAAAGCCGGTATTGATAAGCTCGGCAAGTCCGTCAAGTGCCTCGGCCTCATCGGGACCGTCAGCTATGAGATTTATTGACATTCCCTTGGATATTCCAAGAGCAAGAATACCGAGAAGGCTCTTTGCATTTATTCTGCGGTCTTCCTTTTCTACCCATATTGAAGACTTATAGCTTTGAGCTTTCTGAATGAAAAATGTAGCGGGTCTTGCATGAAGGCCAACGCTATTGATGATTTTAACTTCACGAGTTACCATATATTCTACTCTCCAAACGCATTGATTTTACAAATATATCTTTCCTAATAATAGTATATCAAATTTTTCTCATAAAATCAACAAAAATTTTCGGGCATTTTCGATAAACATTTTCGCAAAAAACGAAGTTTTATCATACAAAAGTTACATTTTTGTAAAAAATGCAGATCATTCAATATATTCATAGATATCTGTAAGCACAATATCTATAAAAACATGACCTGTATAAATGGTGATCTTTTTACCGGGAGCAAGGAAATAGCTGCCCCCCGCAAAATATCCGTCATCATTCATAATACCCTCGGAAATTATAGTGCCCGTAAGATCAACTCTCGTTCCCTCGGGATAATACACCTTTGTATTGCTGTTTTCAACAAAATACGCCGCAGGGTTATTTGAATCAAGTCTGTCAAAAACACCGATATAGGTATCATCTGTTGCAACATAAACCCTATCTCCCTTAACAAAGGCATCTGCGGTAGTATATCTGACGTCCGTTATGCAGAAGGATATGGCATATTTTGAAGTAAGCTTCTCACCGCTTATCTGCTCTTTATATCCGAACCGCAAGGTGAAAACAGCGGCACAAAGAAGTAAAACTATAAGGATCACCAGATCCAGCGCACCGAAGCGTTTTTTATTATTCTCCATTTTACTCACTCCTTAGTCAATTTCTCTTATGCTTATGCAATATCCTGAGCCTGCAAAGCCCTGAGACCAGATATTTGTGGGCTTGCCCACAAGGAATCTTGCGTCATTTACATAATACCCCATATCCGAATGAGTTGCCTCGGCTCTGATAGTTATAAGAAGATCGGAAAGGTCGGGGTTTTCCGCCATATATACGCTTCCGTCCGTGCTGTTATAAGCGATCTTTGAGAAAGGAGCACTCTGAACCGAAACAACAGTTCCGATATTCCTTTTATTATCGGGATCTCTGACAGTGTCTCCCTCTTTTATCTTGCCCAGTGCTTGGTTATTTACCTGTCTGAACTCAACGGTATATTCAATATTTATAATTTCTGCACTTTGCTCCTTATTGCCTTTATCCATGTTTCCAAGCACAAATACCGCCGCAGCTATAACCGCCGCAGCTATCAAAACAAAGAAAAGATCCATGCCGTTCCAGCGTCTCTTTTTCAGTTTGAAATTCACTGACATTTGTTGTGTCCCCCTTTAAAAATCGCTTTTAAGCTTTATCTTCTTCATTCCGATGCGGGCAGATACAGATATAAGCGCCGCCACCACCCAAAAGAAGAAAAATATTCTGTAATTAAACCATATAAAATCTGTCATTCCCTGCAAAAGTGCCGCAAAAAGTCCGCTTATCGCCGCAACCGTTATGGCTTTTTCCGGGGCAGATGCGGAATTGCTTCTTCTCACAAGCTCAAGACCGCTTCCAACGCAAAGAGCAAGAGCGATAATGAATACAGCAAATCCCACAGCACCGTTTTCTATGAATATCTGAAGGAACAGATTGTGACTGTGGACCGCTGTCTCTATTCCCGATTCGGCAAATTTTATATAGACCTTTCTGAAGGCTTCAGGTCCTACTCCTATACCCGTAAACCAATTTTCCTCTGCAACCTTCAGCGAGCCTCGCCAAATTCCGAGTCGGTAAACAGATGAGGTATCGGACATTGTAACGATGCTTGAAAATCTGGATATAAGATTTCCGAAAAGACCGTTTCCGCCTATTTTATTCCAAAAAAGGGTTACCCCCAGCGCACCTGCGGGAACGAGAATAGGAATTATATAATGACCATAAAGCAGAACAAAAACAAAGCAAGCAAGTATAAGTCCAAGCCAAGCACCTCTCGACCAGGTGTAAATAAGGCAAACACCCAAAATTCCGCAGCTCACAAGAGAAGCCAGCTTCATATAAAGCTTTTTTGAACTGAAAACATATGAAAGGGCAAAGGGAAATACCATAATGATAAAAACGCCAAGCATATTGGAATTTTCAAAGGTGGAGGTAACTCTTCCTCCTATATCTCCGAAAACATCCTTATCCATCGTTCCCATTTCCATATTTCCGCTTAGCTTCTGATAGATCCCGTAAAGAGCAGTGAGAGTTCCGGAAGAAACGAGTGCTACCGAAATTCTCCCCAGCCATTCTCTCGTGTTTATGAGGTTTACTATCATAAAATACATAAGCATAAAGCAGACATATATAGCTGACTCCTTAAAGGAAGCCGTGCCGCCGATAGAAATGATGCCGCCGGCAAGCATTATCAGCATAAAGATCCCCACAAAGGCATCCGACAGCTCAAGCTTTATTATAATTTTGCCGAAAAATGCCTTTATGCACATACAAATGAAGGTAAAAAGAACAAGAAGGGCAAGAATTATCGAGGGTGAGCCGATAAAGGTAAGAAAAGGTGCAACAAAAACCGCCGTTAGAACTCCGATCTCCGGATTGCAATAGACAAGAATGCACCAAACCACGCCTAACGCACCTATCGCAAGCAGAGCCGGTGAAATAAAGAACGAAAGACAACCGAGAACAGCACCTAAAAGTGCCGATATAAAATATCGCTTTGAGCTATCCCGCATCTCATAGTATCTTTTAAGAGCCACAGAGGAAAAACCGAGAAGGTCAAATACTATCGTTGAAAAAATAAGGCTATCACCAATAGCTCCGGCAAGATTTTTGCTCGAAAACAGCATAGGGAATGCCGCAAAGGCAAAAAGCGCACCTACTATCCAGCCGAGGAAGCTCGTATCATACCCGGTAAAGGCAAATCTCTTTATCAGATTTCCCAGAAGAACGCATATTCCGAAATATGCAAAGAAAAATCCGTAAAAACGCATAGGAGCGGCAAGAAGCCAATCCTTCGCCTTTTGCATAGCTCCGATAAAGCCGCTTTTTTCATAGGAGACGATTATCCTTCTTCTCATTCTCGAAAAAACGCTTTTTTCCCAGGAAGAGCCATCCGAAGCACCGCCAAAAAATCCGTTCTCAAAGTGCCCTTCAAGTGACGAATAGCTTGTTATCATCGAGCCGAAAAATCCCGAAAGCATTGCATCATAACATTTTTTTGAAAAACGCATTATGGCACTGTTTTCAAAAAAAGCTGCGGCTTTGCTATTTTTTAATTTCAATCCTTTTCCTCCTCCCTTAGAAGATCGGGGCGCATTTTACGGGTCATTTCAAGTGCCCTCTCATAGCGCCATTTTTCAATGTTTTCATGATGTCCCGATATAAGAACATCGGGCACTTTTACTCCGTGAAATTCATAAGGTCTCGTATATTGGGGATATTCAAGCATTCCGCAGGCAATGCTCTCGCCCTCAAAGCATTCGTCCGCCGAAAGCACTCCCGAGACAAGCCTTGATACCGCATCCACAAGGATGCAGGCGGGTATCTCGCCTCCTGTGAGAACATAATTTCCAATGGAAATCTCCTCATCCACTATCTCGTCAATAATTCGCTGATCAACGCCCTCGTAATGACCGCAGAGGAGGATAAGCTCATCATATTTTGAAAGCTCCTCAGCCTTTTTTTGATCAAAGATCTTTCCCTTTGGCGACATGAAGATAACTCTTTTATTATCACACTCCCCCACCTCATTCATGATTGCCTCGTAGCAATTATAAATAGGTGGCGCCGCCATGAGCATTCCCATTCCGCCCCCGTATGGAGTGTCGTCAACTCTTCTGTGCTTGTCCTCGGAATAGTCCCTTATATTGTGAGCCTTTACTTCAATTGCACCGCTTTTCTGTGCTCTCCCTATTATGCTCTCCCCAAGAACGGTTGTAACAAGCTCGGGAAAAAGCGTCATTATATCAAATCTCATTGTGGATCAATCCTCCAGCATACCGGGAATGGGGCTGACATAAACGGCTTTTTCTATATCTATCTTCTTAACAAATTCTGCCACCGCCGGCATCATCCTCTCTCCATCGGGAGTGTCTATAACGTAAATATCCGAAGCTCCGCAGTTTATGACCTCACGAAGCGTGCCGTAAAGCTTTCCGCTCTCAAAATCCACAGCAGGTAGCCCTTCAAGGTCTGCCAGAAAATATGCACCCTCTGCAAGAGGAATATCCTCACGGGCAGCATAGATAAGGGTATTTTTAAGAAGCAGAGCGGCATCAAAATCACTCACGCCTTCAAGCTCCATTATAACAAACTCCTTGAAAACCGAAGCGTGAAGCACCTTTCTTTCACTGTACACACCGTTCTTCTCAAAATATATCCTCTTTAGTGAGGACAACACCTTTGGGGTGTCGCATCGGTTTTCAACCTTTACCGCCCCCTTAACACCGTGTGTATTTATTATCTTTCCGCATTCGAGATAAAGTGATCTTGCCATATTTTTCCGCTCCAAAAAAGTCTATTTATTATATTGTACCATAAAATTCAATATATTTCAATAGTTTTCATTTTTAAATAATTTGCAAACATTTTATTTTTGAATAATTTGCAAAAACTGTTGCAAATATAGAAAAAATATGATAAAATAGATGCAATATCAATTTGGAGGTACAAAAATGCTTACAAGATTACTTGACGCTGCCGCAGTAGACGGCGAAAATGCCGGGAATTCCATGGGTTCATGGATGTCCATCATAATGATAGTGGCAATGCTTGCCATCCTCTATTTCTTTATGATCCGTCCCCAGAAAAAGCAGGAGAAGGAAACTCAGGCTATGCGCAATGCTCTTCAGGTTGGCGATGAGATCACCACCATCGGAGGTATCATCGGAAAGATCATCAGCATTAAGGAAGAGACCTGCATGATCGAAACAGGTCACGACAGAACAAAAATCCGCATTTTAAAGAGCGCAGTAAGAAATGTTGACGTTAAGGCAGAAGACGCACAGAAATAATATGTCATAAAAAACGCCTCCGAAGCATTATAATTTAGTAAAATTATATTTCGGAGGCGTTTTTATGAAAAAAAGGACAAAAGACGGAAGAGGCGCAAAAGAAGCTTTCGGTTTTTCGGTGCTTTTTCACTCGGTTTTGTGGGGTATCCTGACAATGGCTTTAACAGCAATTCTGACAATGCTCTGCTTCTCGGCAATTGCTTATTCCGGTTCAGACCCATCTTCCTTGACATTTCCCCTTGGCATTGCTTCTCTTTATATGAGCATTTTTGCGGGTGGAATTGCGGCATCAAAAAAAGGGGCTTCCATGAGACTCATTGCGGGGCTCATTTATACCGCGGCAGCCTTCCTTCTCTTCTCGGCTGTCAAGCTGCCGATGATGGGAAGACATGGCATCGAAGGCTCGGGACTCTATATGCTCTTTTGTCTCGCCTTCTCTGCACTTGGCGTACTTTTCCCGATAATCATTTCCAAACGGAAAAAATCAAATATGAAAAAAAGAGCCGAAAAATTTCGGCGTAAAAGACAAAGAATCAAACAAATGAAAGGACTGTGAAAATTGGTACATTTATTTAAGGTTTCCGGCAAGAAAATTGCATTTGACAGCGCAAGCGGGGCATTTATTTCTATTACCGCACTTGCCAATAAAATGATGGGCGCACTCACCGCACCTCTTTCTCCCGTATGCCCCACCTCTCTCCGCTACGAGCTTGCAAAATACGACAGCGAGGACGTTTCCGATACATATGAGAGGCTTTATTCCCTGCAGGAAGAGGGCATCCTCTTTGCAGATGGAGACGAAGCCAAGCTCATGCTGGAGGGCGAATATGCCTCGAAGAGCGACGAAGAAACGGCAGAAGCTCTGAAGGCAATAAAGAGCGAGGGGAAAAGCACTGTTACCTTTATTGGCAACAGCGAAAGTGCCGAAAAGCTTGCAAAAGAGATATTTTGAGAAAGGATTAAAGTATAAAAATGTTTGGATTTTCAAAATGCACTCCCGAAAGCGTCGGAGTTTCGTCAAAGGCTGTGCTTGACCTCATAAAAACATATGACGAATATCAGCTTTCAACACACGATATTATTCTGGCTAAAGGCAGAGAAGTATTCACCGAGGTATATTACACGCCCTTCCACCGTGATTTTCTCCATAGGCTCTATTCGGTAACAAAGAGCTTTATGGCAGTTTCCGTTGGACTTGCGCAGGATGATGGGCTTCTTTCCATTGACGATAAGCTCATTAAATACTTCCCGGAATTTGAAAACGAAAATTGGAATGACAATCTCAAAGAAACAACACTTCGGGATATGCTGACCATGTCCACAACAAGAACAGATGAATGTTATTGGTTCACTGCTGGACTTGAAAAACGCGAGGAGGCTCATTTCAAGCAGAATGACGGAAAAATTCCCGGAACACTCTACGAATACGACAGCCAAGGCTCATTTATGCTGGGCACTATCGTTGAAAAGGTTACGGGCAAGTCCTTCCTTGAATACATGAAGGAAAAATTCCTCACAAAGATCGGGTTCAGCGAGGAATCCTACTGTCTCAAATGCCCCGGTGGATATTCATGGAGCGATTCGGCTATCCTCTGCACTCCAAGAGATCTTCTGACCTTTGCCCGCTTCGTTGCAAACAAAGGAGAATGGGACGGAGTTCAGTATATAAGCCGTGAATTTATGGAGGAGGCTGTCTCTCCCCTTGTTGATAATGATGCTTACGGTGCCGTTGCCTATAATCACTGCGGCTACGGCTTCCAGATCTGGGGATGCCACAATGGCGGCTTTATGTTCAACGGAATGGGTGACCAATTTGCCATATATGATCCCAAAACCGATATAATAATGATTATAAATTCGGATAATCAGGGCAGTACCGTATCCCGTCCTATAATTTTCCACAAATTCTGCTTCGATTTTGTGCGCTCGGTATCGGATAAACCTCTCCCCGAAAACCCCGAAGCACTCTCCGAGCTTGAAGAATATATCTCTTCACGAAAGCTTATGTCTCTCACGGGCAGAACAGTGAACGATTTTGCCGCAGAGATAAACGGAGTTACATACAATATGCAGAAAAATCCCATGGGGATCGATTGGATGCGCTTTGACTTTGCGGAAAACGGCAAGGCGGTTTTGCACTATAAAAATGCTCAAGGCGAAAAAAAGCTTCCCTTTGGCATGGGATATAATGAATTTGCAAAATTCCCCGAAGAGAACTATTCCGACATGATAGGAACAGTTCCCTGCCCCGGAAACAAATACGACTGCGCAACATCGGGAATCTGGACAGAGGACAAAAAGCTTCGCCTCAAGGTTCAGGTTATTGATAAATATTTCGGTAATGTCTGCATGATATTCTCATTTAAGGATAACAGAATAGCTGTCAGAATGATAAAAAATGCCGAAGCATTCCTTAATGAATACAACGGCTATGCAATGGGAGAAAAAGCATGAAAGATTTTTGTAAATATGTAAATGTGTTTCAAGGGAACGGAGTAATTGACCTGCCAAAGCCCGAAGGAATTGCGGCAACATGGTTTTTCAGAAAAGCCATGTGCGGAAATACAAATCCCGCCGCTTGCCTGCCCTTTGGAAAAATGTCCTGCGGTGCTTATGACGGTGCATATTCATCGGGATACGGAACAAACGCTCCAAATTCATGCGGGCCTACCTTGCAGGCATTTGATAAAAAATACATAAGAGCCATTTCTCATCTGTCTCAAAGCGGAACGGGCGGCATTGGATTTTTCTATAACTATGCTCTCGCAACGCCCTTTTTCGGTGAGCTTGAAAATTCCGCTATTCTTCATGAGCTTAAGGACGAGAAGGCATTTCCCGGCTATTATTCTGCCCCCATCGGTGAGATAAAAGCCGAAGCAACGGTTACAAAAAACACCGCACTTCATCGCTATACCTTCCCCGGAGAGGGCGGAAGAATTGCCATTGACTTTTCAAATGACGGTCTGAATAGAAAATGGGATAAATTCTTTCACGGCATTGTTAGTGATGCTGAAATCACACTTGTTTCGGATAATGAAGTTCATATGTCCGGATTTTTCCAGAAGGTCAAGCTCTATTTTTGCGTTCGTATCAAAGGCGCAAAAAGTGCAAGCCTTTGGGAAGGCTATAAAGAATGCGCAGGTCACATTCTGAAGCCGGAATGTACTGCTAACAATACATACGGTGCAGTTTTTGAGATCGGAGGAACGAGCGCAGAGCTTACCCTTGCCATTTCCACCCACTCATTTGAGGCTGCAAAGGCATATATCGAAAAAGAGGACAAGCCTTTTGATGAAGCGACCAAAAACGCCTACGCAAAATGGAACGAGGCACTTTCAAAAATCGAAATTGAGGCAGACGAAAGAACCCTTGAAATTTTCTATTCCAATCTTTATCACAGCTTCATCAAGCCTTGCATCTGGACCGGCGAGACCGTCTGCGGCGTTCCCCTTAAAGAAGGCGATCCCGTTTGCATTGACTATGCAACTCTTTGGGATGTTTACAAAACACAGCTTCCGCTTATTTTCACACTCTTCAATGAGGAAAGCTATCATATTGCGGGCGGTCTTAAAGAGGTTGGCAAATTATATGGCTATATCCCCGTTTGCTTTGCGCTGAAAAACGATAAAAATGTTGAAACGCAGCAGGCGAGAATGCTGGGCGATGTTATTCTTTATGATGCTTACCGCCGCTCCGTAAAGGGTATTGATGCAGATTATATCCTTGAAAATGTAAAGAACGAGCTTGCGGGAATGTATGCCGACTACGAGAGAGACGGAAGATGCGAAAGAGCAACTCACACTCTCGATATGGCTGATGCTTGCGCTATGGCAGCAGAGCTTGCAGAGGAAAACGGCGACCTTGCTTTTGCGGAAAGGCTCAAAAAGCTCAGCGAAAACTATAAAAACGTCTTTGATTTTGAAACGGGACTTCTCACGGACGATTCCCCCTATTATGAGGGCAACAAATGGAATTATTCCTTCCGTCCGTCAAGATATTTTTCCGAAAGAACAGAGCTTTCGGGCGGCAAAGAAAAGGTCATGTCCTTGCTTGACACTTTCTTCGGTTTTGGTGAGCCTGCGGTGGTTCAGCCTCAAAAACCCGAATGCTATGACTACATTGAGAGCACGGGAATACATCATTTTGAGGGCTACAATAACGAGCCTGATATGGAAACACCCTATTCTTATATCTACCTTGATGAGCACAAAAAGGTTTGCGACATCATTGACGGCGGCATAAAATATATGTTCACCACGGGAGAGGGCGGAATTCCCGGAAACAATGATTCGGGCGGACTTTCATCCTGCTATATCTGGAATATGCTTGGTATTTTCCCGATTTCGGGACAGGATCTTATGTTCATAGGATCTCCTCATGTAAAGAGCGGTATTATGCATCTTGCAAACGGAAACACCCTTGAAATCAAGGTAAAAAACCACAGCGAGAACAATATTTACGTAAGGGAAGCGTATTTTAACGGCAGTTTGGTAAAGGAACATCGCTTCAAAGCAAGCGAAATGATGCGTGGCGGCACTTTGGAATTTGTAATGGAATAAATTTTGGCATCTCTGAAAACTCGGTATTCTTTGAGTTTTCAGAGGTGCCATTTTTCGTTATTAAAAATTAAATTCTTCTGATCTTAGCGCAAAACTCCTCTTTTGTGGTGACCGACAGACGCTTGAACATCTTTGTTTTTCTATATGAGAGAGTCCTGATATGGATAAAGAGCTTTGATGCGATCTCATCATATGTAAGTCCCTTCAGCATCAGCTTAATTATTTCTCTGTCTGTATCGTCACATTCCTGCAAAAATGATTCGATCTCGATTATTTCCGCAAGCTCGGGATTCTTATAAACCTCATCACCGCCGCTTCCGATAACGGGTGTTTCCCAGGCTGCCTGGAAAGGCACATTATCTGTGGAGTCTCTTATAACAAGATCGCATTTTATATAAGATACGCTTCTGAATATGCCCGAATTTGCAGAAAGATATTTGCATAGCCTTACCGCTTGGCGTCCGAGCCTTGAATAATCAAGTAGAACAGAGGTCAGCGGAACGGAGATATTTCTGCCGATGCTGGAATTACCCATTCCGATAACATAAAGCGACCTTGGAACATCATACCCCATCTCATTCATTCTCTTTATAAGATAAACTGCAAGGGTATCATTTGAACATATGACCGCATCATATTTTCCAACAAAGCTGTCGATCCTCGAAACAAAATCTTCAATGTGCGAATCGTCAAGGGGAACGCAGGCACAGTTTTTTAGACCTTTTTCCTCCGTCACCTCAAAAAACGCCTTCTGCTTTATCTTGTCGCAAAAGTCAAGGTCTCTTAGTCCCAGTGCCGCAATGCGAGTCCTTCCCGCACCCACAAGATAATGAATACAATCCGAAACAGCCTCATAAAGATCAAAGCAAACATTACTGCAAAGCATCTTTTTGGTGGGAGCACTTCCGGCACTTATGAGAACCGGGCGGTAATTTGCCTCTGCAAGAGTGTGAACAGCTCGCTCGAGCCATTCACTTTCGGTTCCTATAATTGCAACAGGCTCGCTTCCGCCGTTTTTTTCGATGATCTTTAGCTCTTTTACATTTTTCTTGGCGGTGGCAGCTTCGGAAAGAAATCCGTCATAAATATTTTTCAGCCAATATCTGCTCTCGAATCCCGGCTCAATATAAAGCTTTAGACTATCCATTTTTCTGCCCCCCTTCAACAAAAAAATCGGCTGATATCAGCCGCATAACATATTTATTATATCAAATTTTATCACCAATTTCAATACTATTTCGTAAATTTTTTTCTTTTCGCCAAAAAAACTTTTTATTCTTCGTTTCTGTGCCTAAAAAACACGCTGATTTTTGTACAGTTTTCACAAAGTTGATTTTTTTATCAAAAAAATATTGACACATCCTACAAAATCTGTTATAATAAAGATGCAAAAAGGAAAGACAAAAAAACGATCCTACGATAGGCAGCTTAAAGCTAAGGAGGGATGTAGAGCTATGATTTTAAGACGCCTTACACGAACCCAAGCTAAGATCAAAACGGAAAAGGAGATATAACCGATGAACTAATCAGTCTTCCCAAAAGAAATTAATATTCCCGGTTAGGAGTGATGTTATGAAAAAAGATCCACCGAGAAGTTTATGCTGTTTCAGAACAGTATTATAAGGAGAAGAACCAATGAACTAATTAATTTTCATGTCGAATAGCTAACCGAATAATGAGTTTTAACACAAGATGATTTGATATAGATTATGGGTGAAATGCGAATGAACACACGGTTTATACTGAAGAAAATTGTTACCAAAACATCTTGAATAAGGAGCTACTCCAATGGAAATCTGAAATTTTTTCAAATAAGTCGGATATAAGATATATGAATATAAGGGAGGACTGCGAAAGTCCTCCCGTTTTTTTGCGAATAAATGGGGATTTGCCGAAATTATTTTTCTACAGTTGCAATCGATCTTCGCCATATATTTGCTTCGGCAAACAGTAATTTATAAAACGGCAAATTCCATAAAAAAACTGCCCTGCAAAATAAAGCGGGGCAGTTCACATTTTATCTCTTTATAAGCTT
Organism: uncultured Lachnospiraceae bacterium; assembly: GCA_964411355.1. Classification (GTDB taxonomy): domain Bacteria; phylum Bacillota; class Clostridia; order Oscillospirales; family CAG-272; genus SIG710. The sequence continues at coordinate 9,851 of CAYPKQ010000002.1, read as the reverse complement.
TGCCTTGAAGCCGTTTGAAACTCCTGCGGCGTTTGCATCATCGGTATCAATATGCATCTCAAGTCTGAAATCCTTATGTACTCTCACCTGAACGTCATAAAAAAGACTTTTTCTTTCGCCCGAAAGCTCAACATCAACATAATCTCCATCCGCAAGTCCAAATGCCCTGCCCTCGTCCTCACTCATGTGAATATGACGGTTGGCAATTATGCATCCTTCATCAAGCCTCACTATTCCGCAAGGTCCGATTATGGCGATGGGAGAAGAACCTTCAAGATCGCCCGATTCTCTAACAGGCGGCTTTACCTTTAAAAGATAGCTGTCTGTTCTCGATATCTCTACCTGCGATTTTTTTCTTTCGGGTCCAAGGACTCGAACACCCTCGATAGCCCTCATTGAAGGACCGACGATGGTAAGCTGTTCACGGCAAGCATACTGCCCCGGCTGCGAAAGGTCTTTGAACTTTGTGAGCCTATACCCCTTTCCGAAAAGTACTTCGACGTGTTCTGCGGTAAGGTGTATATGGCGGTTTGAAATTCCAACGGGAATATCGCCCTCGGTCTTTCCGCCATCCTTAACGCTTTCTATAACTTTATTTACAAGTGACCTAAGCTCTGATTCGGTATATTTCATATCTGACCTCAAATAATTCTGAAATTATCTGCCATCACGCATCTGCGGCGGCGTGTGAATGATCTTGCAGAGGTAATTCCCTCGCCCGTAGGGCCTGCAATGGTAAACGTGGTGTGTCCCTCTCCACCAAAGCCGATTCCCGCATAGGAGGGCGCATTTTTAACGAAGATGGTGGTCTCAACAGCCTTTGCAAATGCCGAAAGATGATCTATATTCTTCGAATGCATATGAGCCGTATGGCGGTTTCCGTGCTCTGCCTTTACCGCAAGCTCTATCGCCTGCTCGATATTTTCCACTCTCACGATGGGAAGTATCGGCATCATAAGCTCATACTGAACAAAATCATGCATAAAATCAGTCTCGCAAATAATGCAGCGCACGCTCTTATCAACATTTACACCGATCTTTGCAAGAATAACATCCGCATCTCTGCCAACGCAAGTGCGGCTGACTGTTTTAACCGTCTTTCCGACCTTATTCGTCCTTTCTTCAAGAACTATCTTCGAGAGCTTTTCCGCCTGCTCGGAATTTATCATATATGCACCGCATCTGAGCATTTCGGAAATAAGCTCGTCTGCGATATTGGAAAATGCGAACACCTCTTTTTCCGCAATACAAGGAAGATTATTGTCAAAGGTGCAACCGTCGATTATATCCTTTGCGGCTTTTCTTATGTCTGCTGTATCATCAACGATAACGGGGGGATTTCCCGCACCTGCGCCGATTGCCTTTTTACCCGATGAAAGCACCGCCTTAACAACTCCGGGTCCGCCCGTGCAGACAAGAAGCCTTATCTTGGGATGACTCTGCATTATTGCCGCACTGTCGAGAGTGGGCTTATCCATAGAGCAGACCAGAATTTCGGGACCTCCCGCATTTTTTGAAGCGCGGTTAACAAGGTCAACCGCATAATTTGAAACGCATATCGCACCGGGATGTGGATTGAAAACAACACCGTTTCCGGCTGCGATCATACCGATGGAATTGCAAATAACAGTCTCGGAGGGATTGGTGCTGGGCGTGATCGCTCCAACAACTCCAAAGGGTGCCATTTCGGTCAGCGTAAGACCGCTGTCTCCCGTCTTTGCCTCGGAAACTATGTCTTCTGTGCCGGGGGTCTTTTCCGCAACGAGAATATGCTTAAGTCTCTTGTGCTCAACTTTGCCCATGCCCGTTTCGGCAACGCCCATTTCTGCCATAATAGGAGCTTCTTCTATGGTGAGACGGCGGATTTCGGTGATTATCTTCTCTCTCTGCTCGACCGTCATGCTTCGAACCGATCTGTAGCCTCTTTCAGCAGCCTCTATCGCCTCATTCATATCAGAATAGATGCCGATAAGTGCCCTTCCCTCATATGAAACTGAGGTGTATTTTTTAGTGGGAGCTGAATTTACCTTTATTATATTTTCAACTATCTGCCTTATCTCGGCTTCTGTAATATTTGCCATTTTTCAAACCTCAATATATCATTTCAATATCATTTTCTTCGCAGAAGGAAAGCCAAGCCGCACCGGGCTCACTATCGGTAACTATCATATCTATTTCCGAAAGCTCACAGATGCGGATAAAAGATTTTTTATCCATTTTTTCCGAATCGAGAGCAAGTATCCTTCTTTCAGCACAGTCAAGCATAGCCTGCTTTATTCTGCAATCATTTTCATTTGAATCGGTAACTCCAAAGCTCATGTCAAGCCCCTTGCAGGAAATGACCACCGTATCTACATGATACGAATTTATCATTTTTTCTGCCGATGAGCCTCCAAGGGAAAGTGCACCTTTTTTAAGCATACCGCCTGTTGAAAGCACCGTCCAATCGGGCTTGTCCGCAAGCTCGAGAAGCACCTTTACCGAATTTGTTATAATGGTAAGATCCTTTTTATCCTTCAATTTCTTAATAAGATAAAGTGCCGTTGAGCTGGAATCCACCATAAGACGCTCACCGTCTCTTATATGCTCTGCGAGCCTTTCTGCGATCCTTTCCTTTTGCTCAACGTTTACCCCCTCTCGCACGTTATACGGAAGGTCGAGAGCCGAAACGTTTTTTGAAACCGCACCACCGTAGGTTTTCGATGCGATGCCCTCTTTATCGAGCTTATCAAGATCACGGCGAATAGTCTCCTCGGTAACCTCAAATTCCTTTGCAAGCTCACTTACGATTACCTTACCGTTTGAGCCGAGCCTTGAAATTATCTTTCGTCTTCTTTCTATTGCAAGCATTTTGCTCTCTCCTTAAAGAATACTTTCCCAAAGTCCGGGGTCGGGACCTGCAATAACGGACGAATCAAGGAAAAGACCGTCTTCGATTCCCGCCTTTGCTCGCTCAATTGAGGCTGTGACGCTGGAAACGCTTCCCGTAAGGATAACGTAAGATTTGCCGCACATTCCCTTTGCAAGGCGCACCTCAACAAGCTCAACAAGCGCTGTTTTTGCCGCTGTATCTGCCGCAACCACGGCACTTGCCGCAGTAAAGGTCTCAATTATTCCTATGGCAGCCTTATTCACAACCTCAAGACATCCGCAAATTGCGCCCTGCACGCTCTCATGGGGGTTTCCGAGGATGAATTTGTCAATAAGCATAGCGGAATTATAAGATTCTGCCGCCTCGATTGCCGCCTTGACGGCACTTATTTCACCGGCAATGGTTGCAAGATATTTTCCGGGGCAAACGGGATTTGCCTGAACGACCTCAACCTCTGCTGTTTTCAGCATTATATCGGTGGCTGTGATGCCCGATGCGACCGTTTTAAATTCTATCATTCCAAGTGCTTTTTTCATCATTTTACCTTACAATCTTTATGTATTTTTGTGTGACCGATTCTATTTTTCCGTCAATGGATGCGTGAATATCTACTCCGAGAGCCCCTTCGGGAGCTTCTGCAATAAGAGTGCCCGCCTTAACTCTGTCGCCTTCCTTAACGCAAGGCACGGAAGGTGCTCCTATATGCTGCTGACATGGGATCTTTACAGCTTTTACCTCAATTTTTCCGTCAAGTGGAGCGGGAACATCATATTTATTAAGACCAAGTCTGCTACGGAGTCTTTCAAGTGAAACACGGTGCAGATCACTGTCACGGCGTTCATAAATTTTCGGATTTTCCGCTTTAAATCCGTTCTCTCTCGCCTTTGCCTTAAGCTCTGCAATAAGGCTTCCGGGAGAAAGTCCCTGGGGGCAGGAATAAGTCTCGCAAAGACCGCACCCCGAGCAGAAAAGCGACTCTGCAAGCCTATAAACCTCGCCGCTTCCTCCGTTTGAGAGGACTCTCATGACCATATGGGGTTCAACACCGTATCCGAGATTATGTCTTGAGCAAAGCTCGGTGCAGCTTCTGCACTGACAGCAAACCGACATGGCGCGGCGAAGCCCTATTTTTGCATTTCGTTTTTTATTCATCACGGCAACATTATCGCTTGGAAGAACGAGAAGTGCGTTGGTTGTTTTGGTAACCACATCGGCACTTGAAACTATCCTTCCCATCATTGGACCGCCGTTTATATATTCAACATCCTCGTGCGTAAGACCGCCTGCCCTCTTCACAAGCTCCGAGAGCTTTGTTCCAATTGGCACACAAAGAGTAACGGGGGATGCCACCTCGCCAGCAACGGTTACAAATTTTTCGGTAACCGGCTTACCCTTTATGGCATTATAGACATTATAGACGGTTTCGGTATTGCTGACCATAACTCCTACAGACGCAGGAAGCTTTCCGGGAGGAACAAGTCTTCCCGTCACCTCTTTTATAAGTATCAGCTCATCTCCTGCCGGATAGACCGAACCCAACTTCACGATCGAAAGCCTTTTATGCTCACCGATCTCCGCTTCAAGAGCAGAAATTGCGTTTTTATAATGAGCCTTGACAGCAATAATACCGCACTCTGCGCCCGTGGCGTCAAGTATCTCATCAAATGCTGTGAGAATTTCGGCTGTATATTCTTCAAGAAGCTGTCTGTGAAGCTTTAGCAGAGGTTCACATTCGGCACAGTTTAAGATCACCGTGTCGATATTTTCCGAAAGCTTTGCATAGGTGGGAAAACCTGCGCCGCCCGCCCCCACAACTCCGCCTTTTCTTAAAATATCTTTAAGCTTATTTAATTCCATTTTTATTTAAGGTCGGGTATTCCGTTTTCATCATCAATTATGCCGACGATTGCCGCATCAACGGGAGAATTTGCGCAGTCAAGACCAATTCTTGCAGCACTTCCGAGAGTTACGAGAACAAGCTCTCCGATACCCGCGCCAACATTATCAACAGCAACGACTCTCTGACAGTTGCCCGTTTTTGCAAGAGCCTCAACTATCATGAATTTGCTGCCGATAAGCTTTTCATTCTTTCTCGTGGAAACAACACTTCCAACAACTTTTCCAATTATCATATTTTTACTCCTTTTAAAGAGATTTTTTACAATTTTAACAGTAACTCATCGGTGAGTGAGGACGAGCGCAAGGTGAAAGTTTTGATCAAACTTTTTCAAAAGTTTGTGGGAGCCGGCGACATCGCCGGTCGCTGTCCGCAGACAGCGAAACGCTCTCAGCGGCATTTCTTTTTGCTAAGCTTTTTCTTTGTGCCTTTGGTGTCAAAGAAAAAGCGGGCAAAGGGTTTAAATCTGCTTAATTTAGTGTGAAAATATTGATTTTGTGTCTAAATTACTAACTAAATATTGTAAGTGCTGATCGTTTATCCGCTTTTCTTTGGTGCTGAAGGCGCAAAGAAAAGCTTGGCAAAAGAAAGCGCCGCAAAGAGATTCCGCCTCTGCGGAGGCGGCAAGCGCACGCACGCTTGAGCAGCGCGACCTTTTGAAAAAGGTCGATCAAAACTTTCAACTGACTGCGCTCTCACTCACCGACAAATTACTGTTTATCCATTAAAACCGTTTATTTTCCGGGCGGCATGCTCCGCACGGGAGCACATTGCCCGGAAAACAAACCGCAAAGCGGTCTGTTTTCCGTTTTCCTCTTACTTGAGAGAAGGAAGGATCTTTTCAACATCTGCGTGAGGACGGGGAATAACGTGAACTGCAACAATTTCACCAAGGTGAGATGCAGCAGCACTTCCTGCCTCTGTTGCCGCCTTAACTGCGCCAACATCGCCTCTTACCATAACAGAAACGAGTCCGCTACCGATCTTCTCTGTGCCGATAAGCTCAACATTTGCTGCCTTTACCATTGCATCAGCCGCTTCGATTGCCGCAACAAGACCTCTTGTTTCTACCATTCCGAGTGCTTCAAGTGCCATAATATATTACCTCCTTAAATTATTTCGAATTACTTAAGTGTTGGAAGGATCTTCTCAACATCTGCATGAGGACGGGGAATTACGTGAACTGCAACAAGCTCACCAAGGTGAGATGCAGCAGCACTTCCTGCCTCTGTTGCCGCCTTAACTGCGCCAACATCGCCTCTTACCATAACGGATACAAGTCCGCTACCGATCTTTTCTGTTCCTATAAGAGTTACATTTGCTGCCTTTACCATTGCGTCTGCCGCTTCAATTGCCGCAACAAGTCCTCTTGTCTCTACCATTCCAAGTGCTTCAAGTGCCATAATTATTTATCTCCTTTTTTAGTTTTTACAGTTTTTTTAGCCGTTTGAGACTTTTTTTCTTCTTTTTGAGCCCTTTCCACCTTTCCCCCTGCTTCGCCCTCTGCCATCTTTATTCTTGATGCCGAAAGCTCAACAAGACGTACAAGCTCAGGATGCGGATTTGCTATAACAGCGTGTGCCACAGGTTTTTTTATGCAGGATGCGCAGGCGTTTTCCACTGCCGCATTCACCGCAGAAACGCTCCCCTCTATCATAAGGGTAACAAGTCTGCCTCCCAGCTTTCTCTCCCAGGAAACGAGAGTTACATCTGCGCTCTTGCACATAATGTCAAGGGCATCTATCGCCGCCGTTACGCCGCTGACCTCAACAAATCCAAGTGATCTCATATTTTCCTCTTAAAAATCAGAGAGTGGGAAGAATCTTCTCAACATCTGCATGAGGACGAGGAATTACGTGAACTGCAACAAGCTCTCCAAGGCGGGATGCAGCAGTGCTTCCTGCCTCTGTTGCCGCCTTAACTGCGCCAACATCGCCTCTTACCATAACGGATACGAGTCCGCTGCCGATCTTTTCTGTTCCTATAAGAGTTACCTCTGCCGCTTTTACCATTGCGTCTGCCGCTTCGATTGCCGCAACAAGTCCTCTTGTTTCTATCATTCCAAGTGCTTCCATTGCCATTTTTTCAATTTCCTTTCGTTAATTCTTATCAAATGCATTTAATTTTAGCATTTTTTCGGTAGAGTCCTCGGTATTTGCAATAATATGCTTTGTGATAACTCCCGAAACATTATTTGCCGCCTGCTCTGCGGCATCTACCGCCGCACTTACCGCATCAACGCTTCCTCTGAATTTCACCGCCACGATAAGCGGAACAGGAAGCGCATCTGCATTGCCGGGCTTGTTCTTATCGAGTGTTTCAACGGTAACATTTGCCGCCTTACAGCCCGCATCAACTGCGACCATTGCCGCAGTGAGACCGAAAACCTCGATTATTCCAACTGCTTTTCCCATTTTATCACCCTTTATCATTCATTTACAATGGCGATCTTAAGACCTTCCATTTTAAGATTGGTCTCAAGTGCTTCGTTGATCTTTTCAAGGGGATATTTATGAGTTATCAGCTTCTCCATGGGAAGTCCAATTGCCTTTGCACGCTTAAGGAAATCAAATGTTGTGACATAGTCGCGCAGAGTATATACCCAAGAGCCGACAGTTGTGATCTCCTTTGAACAGATGTCAAAATGAGGATTGATGGTGGCATCTCCGCCGTTTATGAAGAAGCCAAGCTCGCAAAGTCCACCGCCATTGCGGATGAACTTATATATATTTGCATGAGCTATGGGAGAGCCTGTACACTGGAAGGCAAAATCTGCAAGATAACCGCCAAATGCGTCCTTGACAGCTCCGGCAAGAGCTTCGATTCCCTTGTGTTCCTTGAAGTTTACTGTTTCATTTGCTCCCATGAGCTTTGCAAATTCAAGTCTCTTTGCCTCGCCGTCAACAGCAACGATGTTTTCCGTTCCCATTGCACGGAGAACTGCTATACAGATAAGACCGATAGGTCCGCATCCCTGAACCACAACTCTTGAGTTGAAGCGGAGAATGCCCGTTGTCTTTGCCCTTTCAACCGCGTGGATGAGAACTGCGCATGGCTCGATAAGGATTCTCGAATCAAGGTCAAGATCGCTTACATTGAAGATAGTCGAGCCGCCTCTTACGAGTATGTAATCCGCAAACCAGCCATTAAGCTTTTTGTCATCGTCGGGAAGGAGTCCGTAAACATCCGCACCGCCAACATTCTGCTTGTTAAGGTCAAACATGGTGATATCGGGGTTGTCCTTAAAGATCATGCAGGTAACGACCTTATCGCCAACGCCGAGAGGCTTGCCTGCGCTGTCCTTTTTAACATTTTTACCGACCTTCACCACCTCTCCCGTGCCCTCATGTCCGAGAACCACGGGAATAAGCGAAAATGGATCACGCTTAAATTCATGAGCATCTGTTCCGCAAACACCGCATCCTTCAACCTTAACGAGAATATCATCATCGCCAAGCTCGGGAATGGGATGCTCCTCGATATCAAAATGCTCAAGCTTTGTCAGCATTGCAACTCTGCTCTTTTCGGGAATATTTCCGCTTTTAGCAGAGGAATTTGGTGCTGAAGCGTCGTTTCCGATATTTTCCAGCACCTGTCTGACAATTCTTTCAATATCAGTGGATTTAATATCCATTTTTATTTCCTTTCTTATTACATTTGAGTTTCAAAATACCGTTTTCCGAAGGCTGAAAGAGCCGTGTCCTGCTCCTCGGTGCCCCCGCTTACGCCAAGACCACCGATGATCTTGCCACCATCTCCAAGGAGAGGGTCACCACCGCCGAATATCACTATCTTTCCGCCGTTCGTAAACTGAATTCCGTAAAGGCTTTCACCCGGTTTTGCAAGAGAAGACAGCTTTTTGGTGGACATTTTCAGAGCCACCACAGTATATGCCTTGCCGAGAGCCACATCATAGCTTGCGATATAGGCATCATCCATGCTTTTGACAAGCTTTGGATTTCCCGCACCGTCGGAAATGCAGACAACAGCCTTAACACCTATGCGTTTTGCTTCTTCCATCACAGCATCGCAAAGCCTTTCGGCAAGCATGAGTGTCATTTCCTTCTTGCCTTTGAGAGCCGAGACGGTATTTTCAACTATTCTTTTGATTTCAGCCTCGTTCATGGAGCAAAATTATTTGCCAAGCTGCTCAAGAACGAGCTTTGTTATCATTGCAACTGTATCAGCATCTGCACTGCCGTGGGAGCAAGAGCCGCCGCAGCCGTGACAGCTGGGCTTGCCTGCCTTTACATTGGGGCAGATGTCTGCGGGGTGCTTGCCCTTAAGACCGAACTGACGACGGATCTCGTAAAGTCTCTGAACCTGAGAATCTGTAAGCTGCTTAGGGCCACCGAGCATCTTTGACTGATAAAGAAGCTGTGCATAGAATTCAAGGGATTCCATCTTGTGATAAGCATTGAGAAGGCTATCGGAGAAGGAAAGTGCGCCGTGATTTGCAAGAAGAACAGCATCATAGTGCTGGAGGTACTTTGATACAGCATCCGGGATTTCCTCTGTTGAGGGTGTTCCGTATTCAGCTATCGGTACGCATCCGAGAGCGATAACTGCCTCGGGCATGATAGGCTCTGTAAGCGGAATACCTGCAATAGCGAAAGATGTTGCATAGAGAGGATGAGCATGAACAACAGAATTTACATCGGGTCTTTCCTTATAAACTCTCATGTGCATCTTGATCTCGGAAGAGGGCTTAAAACCAGCATTTGCCTGAAGGACCTTACCGTCTCTGTCAACCTTGCAGATGTATTCGGGGGTCATAAAGCCCTTGGAAACGCCTGTGGGTGTGCAGAGAAACTCATTGTCGTTCAGCTTAACGGAAATATTACCGTCATTTGAAGCAACCATTCCCTTTGCGTAGATACGCTTGCCAATTTCGCATATCTGTTTTTTGATTTCAAACTCGTTAACCATTTTTGTTCTCCTTAGTTTTTATGTAAAATTTTATTTTTTCTATTTTTGTAAACAGTAATTTAGCAAAGAGTAGCCTTGGACGTTGTCAGGGAAAGTTTTGATAAAACTTTTTTCAAAAGTTTTTGGGAGTCGGCGTCATCGCCGGTCGCTGTC
>CAYPKQ010000001.1:15238-34504 GCA_964411355.1 uncultured Lachnospiraceae bacterium | reverse complement strand
CCACATCACGAACCTGATAGCCCTCAAAGGTCATAAAGCCATCCGCTTCCGTAGGAATATATCTGATCTTATTTATCAATGTCTCATCAGCAAGACAATATTCTTCCGCATAACTATTTTTGTACACATATACGTTTGTGAGATTATCGCAACGATCAAACACATCATTACCAATACTCGTGACGCTATCCGGGATGGTTACGCTTGTCAGACTGCTGCAGCCATCGAACGCCCAATCACCAATACTCGTCACGCTATCGGGGATGGTTACGCTTGTCAGACTGCTGCAGTTATCGAACGCATTATTACCAATACTCGTGACGCTATCAGGGATTGTTACGCTCTCAAGACTACTACAGTAGTAGAACATATAAGACCCAATACTTGTAACGCTATCTGGAATAACCACATTTGATATAATTTTATCATTGATGTATAAATCATAACCGTCATATTCTATACCGCTTACTACAGCTCCCCAAATACTAGCCCAACCGAAGTTTAACCACCATTCGAGACTTGATACATATACTTTTTCAATCTCACTAAGATAAAAACTACCTTCTATCAAAGAGACACTCTCTGGAATTGTAAGTTTTTTAATATTGCTACAGTACATAAAAGCATAATAACCAATATTTGTTACCCCTTCTGAAATAACAATTTCTGTTATTTTGTGACGATAATTGTAGTGTGCCCATGGTGCTGTAGAATACAAACCATGATATTCTTCTCCTGTTTCTGTATAATCTTCCATCTCACCAGTACCCATAATTTCAAGCAGACCTGTTTCTGTATCAAGTCTATATGTGACATTATCGCCCTGAGCGCCGCAATTCCCGGAAATAATCTCCGCAAATGCGCTGATGGCGAGCACTGCTGTGAACATTGCAATGATTGTTGCCAACAATAATAGTTTCGTTCTTTTTTTCATCGTCTTTCTCCTTAAAATAAAAAGTGTGTGGCATGAAGCCACACACGAAAAATGCGGGCTTCATTTGTTACCACACAAACCTTTTTGATTTCGAAAGCCACCAAAAAACAGTCCACATTTTTACCAAAAATAAAAATGGACTTTCCAAATCAAAGTTATTCAGTTTGTGTGGTGACCAAATTATAGCACGAATTTCATTTTTTGTCAAGGCTTTTGAATAATTATGCGGAAAAATTGTGTTTTCGTTTTTCCACGCTCTTGACATAAAGGCGGATTTAGCTTATAATATATGATATAAATAAAGGTGGTGTTTTTATGTACAGTTATTCTTATGTGCCGCCGAGGGATATTAAAAAATGCTCACTTATTCCCCTTATCGGCTTTCTTTTAGGCTTCGGGCTTATGTATTTTTCAGGTATTTTGCCATATGCAGCCTTTCTTCAGGTCATTGGCATTGCGGTGCTTGCAATTACCATATTTCTCACCACACGATTCGTTGTCCGCAGTTATGTTTATTCAACTCAGGAGATAGGCGAGGGAGATTATGACTTTGTTATTAATGAAATAACGGGCAAAAGCTCAAGGGCGGTCTGCCGCATAAATGCAGATGAGATAACAGATCTCATTTACAGCCCCGATGGCAAAGTCCCATCAAAATATGCAGGCAAAAACGGAAAAGACATTCTCCGCTACGATTATTGCCAGGATTTTATGCCAAGGGATGCGTATTTTCTTTATGCCACGCTCCGTGAGGGAAAAATTTGCATAAAATTCTCCCCCGACGCTCATCTTGCTGATATCCTCGAAGCATTGCGCCCCAAATACTCCCCCAAAAACGAATAAATCTCAAAATACAATTGCGCAAAACCATAATTTGTGGTATCATATAAGATATGACTTAAATGAAAGGAAAATTCCCATTTATGAATGATAATTACAGAGAGAGACTTGACAATATCCTCCGTGCGGTGCAAAAGCCGGGCAGATACTGCGGCGGTGAATACGGTCAGGTACTTAAAAATAAAGACGAGGTGAAGGCGCGTTTTGCCTTCTGCTTCCCGGATACATATGAAATAGGCATGTCCAATCTCGGAATACGCATCCTTTACGGTGTGCTGAACCGTGAGGAGGACATTTGGTGCGAAAGAGCCTACGCTCCGTGGATTGACATGGAAGAAATGATGATAAAATATGACGTTCCGCTGACAGCACAGGAAAGCGGCGAGCCGCTTTCTGTCTTTGACATCATCGGCTTCACTCTCCAATACGAGATGTGCTATACAAATGTGCTGAATATGATAAAGCTTTCGGGACTTCCTCTGCGCTCTTGCGACAGGACTGATGATATGCCCATCATCATCGGCGGCGGTCCCTGCTCCTACAATCCCGAGCCTATCGCAGACTTTTTCGACTGCTTCAGCATAGGTGAAGGCGAGGATGCTCTGGTTGAATTTACAAAGCTATATATAGAAATGAAGGAAAACGGCACATACAACCGCCGTGATTTTCTCCACAGAGCCGCACGTGAGGTTGGCGGCATTTATGTCCCCTCATTTTATGATGTTACATATAATGATGACGGAACAATAAAGGCATATACTCCCATTTTTGACGATATTCCGAAGAAAATAACCAAGCGCATAATGAAGAATATGGACAAGGCATATTTCCCCGACAAGGTAGTAATGCCCTATATCGAGACGGTTCAGGACAGAATTATGCTTGAAGTTTATCGCGGATGCATAAGAGGCTGCCGCTTCTGTCAAGCGGGAATAATTTACCGCCCCGTAAGAGAAAAATCCCCCGAGGTTCTTTGCAAGCAGGCAAAATGTCTCTATGAAAACACAGGATATGATGAGATCTCCCTCTCCTCCCTCTCCATCAGCGACTATACAGAGATAGAAAAGCTGACAACAGACCTTCTCTCGTGGACTGACAAGAAAAAGGTCAGCCTTTCCCTTCCCTCCCTCCGAGTTGACAGCTTTACAAAGGAGCTTATGGACAAAATTGCAACTGTGCGTTCAAGCTCACTTACCTTCGCCCCCGAGGCGGGCACGCAAAGGCTTCGTGACGTCATAAATAAGAATGTTTTTGAGGACGATCTTATGCGTGCGGTAAATGTTGCCTTTGATGCGGGCAAAACACAGGTCAAGCTCTATTTTATGAACGGTCTGCCAACAGAGACGAGCGAGGATCTTGAAGGAATCGCAAAGCTGGCAACGAGAGTCGTTGATGAATATTATCATAATCCAAACCACAAAAAGGGCAAGTCTCCCCAAGTCACCATCAGCGTTGCCTGCTTTGTTCCCAAGCCCTTTACCGCATTCCAGTGGGAGCCCCAGGACACGGTGGATATGCTGAACGAAAAGCTTGATTATCTCGGCACTTGTGTCACCGACAGAAAGGTTCGCTATACCCATCACGAGCCTCACACATCCCATATCGAGGCAGTTCTTGCAAGAGGTGACCGCCGTCTCGGACGTGCCCTTGAAATTGCCTGCGAGGAAGGCTTCCATTTCGATGCATGGGACGAGCATTTTGACTATGAAAAATGGCTTTCCGTTATAGAAAAAGCGGGACTTGACGCCGCATTCTATGCAAACCGCCGCAGAGAATATGACGAGATCCTTCCCTGGGATATAATCGACTGCGGAGTTACCAAGGAATTCCTTATAAGAGAGCATAAAAACGCTCTTGAAGGGAAAACTACCCCATCCTGCAGAGAACAATGCAGCGGATGCGGAGCAAACAAGCTTGGAGGTGAGAGATCATGCTGCCCGCAAAAATGATTTCGGATGAAAATCCGCAGCCTATAAGAATAAAATTCCGCAAGGTGGGTATGCTTCGTTATATTTCCCATCTCGACCTTCAAAGAACATTCGCTAAGGTGCTTGTTCGCTCGGGAATCCCCACCTGGTACACCCAAGGCTTCAACCCTCATGCGAAAATGGTCTTTGCTCTGCCCCTTTCGGTGGGAACACAGAGCGAATGTGAATATCTCGACATTCGCCTCCGTGAGCACATGACCGTGGGTGAGATAAAATACAGGCTCAACCAAGTCCTCACAGAGGAGCTTTCTGTTATTGACGTTTATGAGCCGCAGGAAAACTTCCGAGACATCGGATATGCAAGATATGAGATAGAAATATCCTCTCCGATGGCAAAGGATGAGCTTGCGGAAAAAACTAAAGAGCTTTTTTCAAAAAAGCCTATCATGATGACAAAGCACACGAAAAGCGGCGAAAAGGAGATAGATATTTCGCCTCTTATCGGCTCGATAGAGATAAAATATGACCAAGAAAAGCATCTTCTCTGCATTTCCGCACTTCTTTCGGCAACTCCCGAAAATTATCTTTCACCCGAAATGCTCATTACAAAAATGAAGGAAGAATTTGGCATTCTTTCTAATATTATGAGTGAGCACTATACAGTTTTACGCACCGAGGTCTATATGGGCGACGGAAAGACCGTTTTTAAATGAAAATTTCTGTTATCTACTATTTTTAACCTAAACCGGATAAACACTTTATAAAAGCCTCTCCAACAGGACGAGGCTTTATATTATTCTCGTGTTTGTTCAAATAATCGGGATTTATCGAGGGAATGAAAACATTGTTTGTAGGGAGCGATTATTGTTCGATTTGCTGACAAATTGTTTAAAATAAGGAGGCTGATGCCTCAGCCCCCTAAAATTATTTTTTATAGATCTCGACCTTGACCCTGAGCCCTTCCGAACCTTTTGCAAAATACGCATGGTAGATTCCGTTTCGGTTTCCGCCCTCCCGACGGAGATCTTCAATAATTCCGCTCGTGGTATATCTGCAAACATATCCTTCAAATTCAATTTCAAGAGTATCATTGCCGTGAGTTATTTTGCTCTCCCTTTCACCGTCAAAAGCAAAGGCAGGAAGCATAAGGGCAAGCTCACCCTCACCGCAAAGCTTAATATTCATTCCCGAAGAATCAAGCAAATATTTTGCCTTAATATCTCCGCAGGCAATCTCTGCCACAGCACCCCCTTCAAGAGCAGAATGCGACAGCACATTATGTATTTTCTCCGTTGCAAACACACATTCGCCGTTTCTAAAAGCTCCGGGGCAAATCGAAATATCGGCAGGCTTTTCAACCGTTATGGTATAATTCGGATGCTTCGGACAAGGAACAGAGAGACAAAGAGGAGACGGAGCATCCTTCTTATGAAGTCTGCCAAGACCCGAACAATCATAATGAGGGTCGGCATCAAGGTCAAATTCCGCAAAATATCCTCCCGCACGCATGAAGAGCTTATGGAAATACTTGCTCGTTTCCATGGTCATGGGGCTCTCATCGGACTCGCCGCAGGGGATCTCCTCATTGCACATAAGGTATGCGGGATAGACATTTGATGCCGCAGTTATCATATATTTATCAAAATAAGCATAGTCCTCGCAGCCGAATCTTGTTTCAAGGGGAAAGCGATTTTTGATATGGTGTATCGGTTCTTTGCAAAGCCACAGCTCCATATTTTCAACAGCCATTTTAATTGCAGCCTTGCATTTCTTTGCCATCTCAATATCTCCATCCTCATAAAAGATATTTGCGGCAAATTCAAGAAATGTCACCAGCATTGCTTCATTATGAATAAACTGATTGCTTCTGCCACCAAATGCAAGCTCTCCATTCACAGACTGCTCTGCCAAAGTGAAATAAGTAACATTTTTCATGAGAGCACGAAGCTCCTCATAATATCTGCCCTTATATCCCATATACAAAAGCATCGCCGTAAGGGTTCTGGGAACAAGGTCATAAACTATTGGCTGATGAGGAGTTTTGTTTGTTTCATGATCATGATACTGCCCGTTTTCATCAAAACGCCGCATCTGCGAAATGAGCTGAAATTCCACAAAATCCTCTGTATCGCAAAGTCCGAGGTACTTTCTTGTCCACTCGCTGACAGCGGTAAAAAACGCCCAGTTTCTCGGATCTTCATTTTCGTTTTTAATAAATTTACGATAGCATTTGTCTCTATCTATCTCAATAAAATAGGATTTCCACCAAACTATTTTTTCTATTTCAAAGATCCTTTTTTCTTCAAGAGACATAAGACAGAAAAGTATCTCCCTTATAGTAAAATCATTTGCGGCATCGCTTATGGGCATATTTTTGCAGCAAAAATCCATCATTTCCACAAAAACGGGAGTAAGATCGAGTCTCTTTCCATGAGATATCAGTATTCCGATATTGGCTGTAAGACGGGCAAAGCCGTGCTCTGTAAGTCCCTCTCTCTGTACCCTCTCAAAATATTCCGCAATATGCTCGTTCGTATATGCAGAAAGACACTTTTCCATTATTTCTATATACTTTTCCTTCATTTTGCGCTCCTCGTTTTGTTTTTTCATTTCAAACAGTAATTTACCTGACAGTGCTTGCGGAAACCGTTCGCTAAATTACTGTTTGCCTTTTTTGCTCCTTACGCCATAGTTTCAAGCATTTTAAGACTTACTTCGTATTTTGTCTCCTTACCGTCACGCAGAGCATAGTATTCATTCAGCATATATTCGCTCATTCGATAAAGCTCATCAGACTGGCTTCCTGCGCTGTGGGGGGTGAGAATAACATTTTCCATAGTATAAAATTCACTGTCACTCTCAGGCGGCTCGGGGAAGGTAACATCAAGAAGCGCAGTTCTTGTCTTGTCCTCTTTAAGTGCTCTTATAAGGTCAGCCTCAACGACCTGTGCACCTCGTCCGGTATTTATAAATGTGGTGTAGTTGCCCATTTTCGAGAAAAGTGCATAATTCAACATCCCCACCGTCTGTGGATTGTTTGCAAGATGGTTTGAGATAACCTGACAGCTCGAAAAGATCTCTTCAAGGCTTGCCATTTTTACCCCAAGCCTTTCCGCCTTTTCCGCAGGCAAAAACGGATCAAAGCAAAGCACCTCAAAGCGGTAAGCCTTAAGCATTTCCGCAACGAGTGAGCCGATCATTCCGGCACCGATAATACCAATTTTTCCACCGTAATTTCCACGATTTTTGTTAGAAAAGCTTCCGGCGGCATCTCTTCCTTCCTTTTTGAATATCTGTGCTGTTCTGAAAACACCTTTTCCCGAAAGGATTATCTCTGCAACTGTATATTCGGCAACGGGAACAGCATTTGCCGCCCATGCGCTGAACACTTTTATGCCCTTATTCAGATAAGGTCTTGCAAAAGACTGAACGCTTCCCGCTCCATAAAAAACAGCCTTCAGCGAAGGCAGATATTCCTCTATCTGCTTCTCAGAAAGCGCAGGCATTCCCCATGTGGAAAAGGCATATTCCGCATCGCAGAGCACTTCTCTCTTCTCTTCCAGCTCATCCTCTCTCACAAGGGCGATCTCTTCACCGATCTCCTTTGCAAGAGCTTCCTTTATGGACATGGGATAAACCTTATTTATATTACCCGGCTCTTTTGTAAAAAATATGATTTTCATAATAGTTCCACTCCGATCTGTGACTTTCTTTCCTTTTCGGGCATCTCAAATATCCTGCCCGTATTTTTTCTGTATTCTGTTGGCGTAACTCCGTATTCAAATTTGAAACGACGGGAGAAATTGCTCATATCGGGAAAGCCCGTCATGCTGCAGATCTCCTTTATCGTATATTCAGAGGACACAAGCAGCTCTCTTGCGCTTGCAAGGCGGCAAAGCAGCCGATAATTCTTAACGCTATATCCCGTAATATCCTTGAAAATATGAGCGAGATAGTAGGTACTGATATGGAATTCTGCCGAAATATCCTCAAGCGAAAGCTCCTCTCTCAAATTTTCTTCAAGCTTTCTTCTAACAGATTGCACTATGGCGCTTCGCTCGGTGCTCTTATATGGAAATGCATCGGGAATACCGCGCAGAAGAGTCATAAGAATAACTCGGAGAAAAGAAGCGCAGCCGTCCTCGATATCCTTATCGGGATCATTATATTCCCTATATAGCATCTCAAAAAGAAGATCAAGCTCATCTGTCAGACGAGAAACATCAAATACATTTGAAAATCCCGCAGGTCTGTCACAAAAAGGCGAGAGAAGCTTATCGGAATTTATCCTCCGCATTGCCTCTGCGGGAACAAAACCAACGGAATATCTGTCATAGCTCTCACTCTCGGAAAATATAGCGTGCTTTTCAAGATTGCTGATAAACACCACGGACGGACGGTTTATCAGCCATTCCTTTGAGCCAAGAAGCACTTTGACTCTTCCCCTTCTCACATAAATAAGCCTATGCTCATTATCGTGGCTGTGGGGAGGGTATTTTTTTGCACCCACCGTGTGCCCTACACTTTTTATACAGGACATTTTTTACCTCCCGAATGATATTTTTAGCAACAAAGCAAATTTTACATAAAAATTCGCAAAAATGATATAGACAAATTGCGCCAAATGCGCTAAAATATTATTAAGGGTATTATACCACGCCCAAAAGCATTTGTCCATAGCTTTAAAAAATTTTCCAAAACAAAATTTACATACCCAAAGGAGAAATTGACAATGTTTGCTTCATGGCTTAAAACGAACAGAGTCCACGCCCTTGATTACAGCAAAAAAGCAATACCCGCCGCTAAGGATCGTTCTTTCTGGGAGAGACTTTCCGATGAAGATAAGCAGCTCTATATCTCCGAGGCCGAGCATTATCTCGGCTATGAATTTCCCATAATGAAGGCAACCGACTTTATGGAGTTTTTCAGAAGCGGAAGCCGTATAATTATGGAGGATAAGCATTTTCCCAGAAGGCAGGCACTATGCGCCCTCGCCATTGGTGAATGTATTGAGCATAAGGGAAGATTTCTTGACGAGCTTGTAAATGTCATTTTTATGATCTGTGAGGAGACATATTGGGGTCTTTCGGCACATATGAGAGATGAAAAGAATATTCCAAGCGGAGTAAAGCCAAATCTCGACCTTTTCGCAGGTGAAACCGGCGCAGACCTTGCCATTGTCCGCTATATGCTCTTCGATGAGCTGAATGCACACGTTCCCGAAATTATCGAAAGACTTGACAGAGAGCTTGAAGCAAGAATAATAATGCCGTTCTTCACCGATTTCAATCTCTGGTGGATGGGACATGATGGCAGGCATCTCAACAACTGGACGCCTTGGGTGATCTCAAATGTGCTTATAGTTCTTTCCTATTTTGAGAATGACTCAAGAACTGTTAAAAGCGGTGTTCAGCTTGCAATAAACACCCTGCAGCTTTTCCTTAACGATTATCCGGCAGACGGCGGTTGCGATGAAGGTCCTTCCTATTGGACAGCCTCCTGCCAAGCAGTTTTTGATTGCGCCTGCATTCTCCATGAAATGTCCGGCGGAAAAATGAATTTCTACGGCGAGCCGCTTCTCCGCAGTATGCTTGATTATATCGAAAAGGTCTATATCGGTGAAAAATATTATGTCAATTTTGCCGACTGCGGCGCAAAGCCTGCTTCCATTGCTTCCGCCACCACCTATCGCTTTGCAAAGGCTGTTGGAAATGAAAATGTTGCAAAACTTGCCGCAAAGCAGGTAAGAGACGGTCTTGTTTCAAGAAAGATAGGCAGAATTTCAAAGCTCTACCGCATAATTAAAGGACTTTTATGCATAAATGAAATAATGAACGAGGAAGAACCCGCTTCTCTTGCCACCGAGTTTGTCCTTGATAAAACAGAGATCCTTACGGCAAGAGAAAATAGTGACGGAAAGGGATTTTATCTTGCCGCAAAGGGGGGCACCAACTACGAAAGTCACAATCACAACGATGTTGGAAACTTCATTCTCTATTATGACAATAAGCCTGTTCTTATCGACATAGGAAGCAGTGACTACACCCGTCAAACCTTCAGTCCCGAAAGATATGATCTGTTTTTCACACGCTCCGATTGGCATACTGTTCCAACGGTAAACGGAATCTGCCAGCATCAGGATGACCGGTCGGGAAGCTTCCGTTCAAGTAAGTTTGTTTATGACATAAGCCCTTCCCTTATAACCCTTGATGTTGGAATGGAAAATACATATCCAAAAGAAAGCAGACTTTCAAAGCTTGATCGAAAAATCACCTTTGACCGCTCTGAAAAAGCATCGATTACCGTTTCCGACAGATTTGAATTTTCCGATAACGAAAACGAGATAACGGAAAACATTATTCTCCTCAAAAAGCCCGAGGTCAACGGGAAAGAAATTTCTGTTTTCTCAGAGGAAGGTAAAAAGCTTAAATTGACATTTGATGCCGAAAGCTTTGAAACGAGCCTCGTTTCGCAGACTACGAAATGCTCAAGAAATCTCCAAAACTCTTGGGGCGAGGATGCTGACATTTGGAAACTTGAAATAAAGATCAAATGCGGAAAAGAAGCAAAATTTGATTTCCGCATCGAAAAATAAAGAAATATAAACAGTAATTTAGCGCACTGTAGGTGCGTGAGTATCATTATGATGAGGACGAAAAGCCTCGCCCTCCTAGAGAGGTGGCACGCACAGCGTGACGGAGAGGGTTTGTAAATAATCATAAATGCCCTCTCAGTCGCCTTTGACGCCAGCTCTCCCATAGGGCGAGCCTCTTGCTTGCAATCGCTCGAACTCACCGCTAATCACTGTTTAAAGGAAAGGAAAAGAAATGAATATAAACGTACCTCAGAGCAAAGCGGAGCTTGACAAGCTTCTTGCCGATGCCAATGCAACACTGCCTTATACCGAGGACACATCGGTTCTCGCTACACCTATTAAAATCAAAAACAAAACCCTTCACAATCGCATAGTATATCAGGCGATGGAGGGCTGCGACGGAACAAAGGAAGGCTCACCCGACGAGCTTACGATCCGCCGCTATACCCGCTTTGCCAAGGGCGCACCTGCGCTTATATGGTTTGAAGCTACTGCCGTTATGCAGGAAGGCAGAGCAAATCCCCGTCAGATGTATCTGAATGACAAGACTGCAGACGATTTCCGCCGCATAGTTGAGATGATAAAGGAAATATCCATAAAGGAAAACAGCTTTGAGCCGATCGTCATCTGCCAGCTTACCCATTCGGGAAGATACAGCAAGCCGGAAGGAAAGCCTGCTCCCAGAATTGCATATAACAATCCCATTTTTGAGGGTGAAAATCCCATTCCGAAGGAAGCGATCCTCACAGACGAGGAGCTTGACCGCATTTGCGAAGCTCTGATAAACGGTGCAAAAATGGCTGAAGCTGTCGGATTCGACGGTGCCGACATAAAATGCTGCCACAGATACCTGCTTTGCGAGCTTCTCTCGGCATACAACAGAGAGGGCAGATACGGCGGAAGCTTTGAAAACAGAACACGCCTTGTCCGCACGGCAGCAGAGGGGGCAATTTCCGCTTGCTCGGATGATTTTATCATCACATCAAGAATGAATATCTATGACGGATTCCCTTATCCATACGGATTTGGAGTTAATGAAGGGGACGGAATCACTCCACACTATGAGGAAGCAAAAATGCTCGCAAAAGCCCTGGTGGAGCTCGGTATGCCAATGCTTGATTTCACTATGGGCAATCCCTATTTCAATCCCAATGTCAACCGTCCGTTTATCGGAAGCCTTGACAGGTTCGGAGATCATCCCATGTTCGGCGTTGAGAGAATGCTTAAGGGAATAGGCGAGGTCAAAAAGGCAGTTCCGAATACTCCCATCATAAGCTCCGGAATATCCTTCCTCGGCACAGAGGGCGCAAAGGTCAATGCAGCTTGCATTGAGGCGGGAATGTTTGATCTTGCAGGCTTCGGCCGCCAGACTCTCGCTTATCCCGACTGCGCAAAGGATATTACGGAATGCGAAGGACTTGATAAAAAGAAGATTTGCATTGCCTGCGGTAAATGCTCCGAGATCATGCGTGCAGGAGGAACTCCGGGCTGCGTCATAAGAGATACCGAAATTTTCATGCCCCTTTACCGCGAACTGGTTATGAATAAAAAATAAAAGATATAAACAGTAATTTAGCGAACTGTTGAAGATGTATTTTGTAGGGGACGGCGACCTCGACGTCCCTCAAAAAACGTGTAATAATCGTGAATTTAAAATGAAAATGGGACGTCGAGGGCTTCGTCCCCTACAGATTTGCGTTTTATCAACGCACCGATAAATTACTGTTTAGCACACAAAAACATTACACGATAGGAGAATAAAAAATGAAAGTTGCAATAGTTACAGGTGCGGCAGGCGGTATCGGCTATGCCACAACGAAGAAATTTATCGAGGCGGGCTACCACGTGGTAGGTCTGCTCTATGCCACAGCTCCCGAGGCTGAGCCGGAGAATATCAAGGCAAAATTCGGATGCTTCGATGACAAATTCACTCCCGTTCTCGGCAAGCTGGATTGCGAGGGGGACAGAGAAAAGCTCGTCACTGAAGCACTCAAGATAAATGGCAGAATTGACGTTCTTGCAAATATCGCCGGTGTTGCTCCCAGAGTTCGTGCAGACATTCTCGAAATGACAAGCGAAAGCTATGATTTTGTTATGGGCATAAATCTCAAGGGCACTTTCTTCCTCACACAGCTTGTAGCAAATCAGATGCTGAAGCAGGAAAAGGAAGACGGAATAAGAGGTTATATCGTCAGCATTTCTTCCTCATCCGCATATACAAGCTCCACCAACAGAGGTGAATACTGCATCTCAAAGGCGGGTGTTTCGATGATGACCATGCTCTTTGCAGATAAGCTGGGGCCCGAAGGTATCCTCGTCAATGAAATTTGCGCAGGAATCATCTCCACAGACATGACAGCAAAGGTCAAGGACAAATATGACGCCCTCATTGCGGGCGGACTTGTTCCCGAGGGCAGATGGGGTACACCCGAGGACGTTGCAAAGGCAGTTTTTGCACTCTCAGACGGTACTCTCGGCTATACCACAGGTCATTCCATCATAGTTGACGGCGGTATGCACATCAGAAGGCTGTAAAGGAAGGTGTTTCGCCACTGCGGTGGCGAGGAGCGCCCGCGCGCTCCACCGCGCAAGCTTTTAAAAAAGCTTGACCAAAACCTTTAAAACCAAAAAGATAGGATGTTTACCCTTGTTTCTACGTGAAGTTACCGATAATTTCACGTAGAAAAGAGATAAACAACCAATAATAAGCCCCTTTATTAAGTTTTGATCGACCTTTTTTAAAAGGTCGCAGGGTCAAGCACCTGCGCGCTTGTCGCCACCGCAGTGGCGAAACTCCCTTCCCGATAAATTACTGTTTATAAAAAATAAAGGATATTGAAATGAAGGAAAAAACAATAAATCAAAGCGGCAAAAGCATTCGCGTCATTTCTGCTCCTGCAATTGTTGTGGGCAGCGGCGCAGCGGGTCTTTGTGCGATACTACGCTTAAATGAATACGGAATAAAGGACGCTCTTCTCGTGACTGACGGAATGAAGCGCGGAACATCCCGCAACACCGGCTCTGACAAGCAGACATATTACAAGATGAACATAAGCGGTGAGGCGGCAGACAGCCCCTTGGCAATGGCTCGCGATTTCTTTTCGGGAGGCTGTGTTGACGGCGACCATGCTTATGCGGAAGCCGCAAACTCACTAAAATGCTTCCTTAAGCTCTGCGAGCTGGGTGTTCCTTTTCCCACAAACCGTCTCGGTGAATACATAGGCTATCAGACAGACCACGACACAAGAGCAAGAGCCACAAGCGCAGGACCTCTCACCTCAAAATTCATGACAGAGGCACTTGAAGCGGCTGTTCTCAGTAAAAATATTGACATTCTCGACGGCGCACTTGCGCTTTCAATAATCAAAAGCGAAGATAAGGTCTGCGGACTTCTCGCCCTTGACACAAAGGGCGCAGCCGGTGAGCTTATCCTAATAAAAACCAAGAACGTCATATGGGCAACGGGCGGTCCTGCGGGTATTTATGCAGATTCGGTATATCCTGTCAGCCAATGGGGCATGAGCGGTGCGGCTTTCGAAGCCGGTGCTATGGGAAAGAACCTTACCGAATGGCAGTACGGTCTTGCCTCGGTCTCCCCCCGATGGAATGTCTCGGGAACATATATGCAGGTAATCCCACGTTTCGTCTCGGTGGATGCGGATGGCAATGAATACGAATTTTTGACAGAATATTTTGGAAATGACATAAAAAGAGCACTTTCTCTGGTATTCCGCAAGGGATATCAGTGGCCCTTCGACTGCAAAAAGGCACTTGACGGCTCTTCCCTTATAGACCTTCTTGTTTACAGAGAAAAAATGCTCAGAGGCAGAAAAGTATATCTTGATTTCAGAAAAAATCCTTTCGGGATCGAAGAATTTACAGCAGATGTACTTGACGAGGAGGGCGCAAACTACCTTATCAGCGCCAAGGCTGACTTTGGGACACCAATCCGGCGCCTTCGCCATATGAATGATCCCGCATATCAGCTTTATCTCGGCAAAGGCGTTGACCTTGAGCGTGAAATGCTTGAGATCTCACTCTCCGCACAGCATAACAACGGAGGTATCGACGTTGATATGTGGTGGCAGACCTCGGTCAAAGGTCTTTTTGCCGCAGGCGAGGTTGCGGGAACGCACGGCATAGTCCGTCCGGGCGGCAGTGCACTCAATGCAGGTCAGGTGGGCGGTACAAGAGCGGCGCAGTATATAGCAAAATGCGGTGATTTCAGCGAAATGACAGATGAAGAGTTCTTCTCTTTTGCTAAAGCCTCATATGAAAGCTTCACCGAGCTTTGCGAGAGCATTACGTCAAGCGGTGAGAGCAATATCAAAGCGCTCAGAGCCGAGATAACCGAGCGCATGAGTCTTTCCGGAGCGGCGATAAGAAACGGCGAAAAGATAGCACCGACACTCGAAGCTGCAAAGGAATCGCTGAAAAATTACGGTAGAATTGCAAAAGCGGCGAAGAACGAGCTTGCGGATGCGCTTCGTCTCCGTGATACCCTTGCAACTCAAGTGGTTTACCTTTCGGCAATGCTTTATTATATTGAAAATGGCGGTCTTTCAAGAGGAAGTGCGCTCTATACCTCGGAGAAGGGGAAAGCCCCCGAAGGACTTGACTCTATCTTTGCTTTCGAGCTTGACAGCGAGGGAAAAGGAAACATTGTTCAAACTGCCTCTCTTGATCCAACAAGCCTCAAAGTTACCTGCTCTGAAAGGTCAGCAAGAGAACTTCCCGAGGGCGGCGGATTCTTTGAAAATGAATGGAAGCGTTACCGCGAGGACGGGAACGTATATTAAAGAACAGGGCTGATTTGCCAAAAGCAAATCAGCTCTTTAATTTCACAGATACAAAAAGCACCTCAAAATATGCTATTTTGAGGTGCTGGTGGCGGAGGGAGTGGGATTCGAACCCACGTGTGATTGCTCACAAACGGTTTTCAAGACCGCCTCGTTATGACCGCTTCGATATCCCTCCGTATGGAGTTATTAAATTGTAATAGTCGGAATGACATCTGCGGCTCGTGCCCTTCCGAAAATATAGTCAAAATCTGCGCCTCGATACACTCGGCTTGATTTTTCCTTATTTTCGTTACACGCTTCAAAAAACGATACTTTATCGTTTTTTGTGCGCTCACCCGTTATGACCGCTTCGATATCCCTCCGTTTGAGGTTATTAAGTTATGTATTGGGGGGAGACACCCCACAAAACATTACTATTATACCACAAATTTTTGATTTGTCAAGTATTTTTTCCTTCTTTTCATTCTTTTTTATCTCATTAGTTTGAAATATTTTTTCAGAATAGCACAAAAAGATAAAAAAATAGCAAAAAAACGGTAGCGTAAAATGAATTTTATTGTTATAATTTTAGTGATTTTTACTTCTTTGTTTCATATATTTGGCACAATTTGATAAAAAATTCATAAAATGGGTATTGATTTTTGTGCTTGACTCATGTATAATAACTGGTATATAATTACTTGAAAAAAATAATGCAACTTCGTTTGAAGAAAGGAACAAAAATTATGAAAAACAACAAAAGAATTCTGTTTGCTCTCGCTTTTTCACTTCTTCTTGCGGCTGTTTTGGCAGTTTCGGCATTTGCCGCAACTCCTTCCGGCGGTTATATGAAGGATGAAAAAGGCGCAGAGACCAACATCAAGTGGACGATGACTGCAGAGGGGGTTCTCACCTTTGAGATAGATCCTGCAGCAACAGACAAGGTGCAGACCACCGTCGTCCCGAGAAAAGACCCTATTACAGGTGAGGGCGGTGCTTGGAATAAGAGCCTTCCCACATTCGATGGCGTAACAAAAGTTATAGTCGGCGATGGAATCACAGAGCTGAACGGTCTTATGAAGCAAACTTCGCTGAAGTTAGTGGAAATTCCAACTTCTCTTGTTTCGTTGGGCGGCAATGCTTTTGAATCAAGCCCCAATATCGAGTCTATTTACATAAGAGGAACAGAGCCTGTTGCGGGCACATATGACCTTTCGGGAATCACCAAATTTGGAAACTACCTTTTCGATGGCGGATGTTATGTAGTAAATAAAATAATTCTGAATCCGGATTTTACCGGTGAGCTGCCCGTTGAATTTATTAAAGCTGCGAAAAAGCTTGAAGAGCTTGAAATTCCGGCAGGAACAAAGACCATAAAGAATAAAGCACTTTCAAACACACCTGTTTTAAGAGTTCTTACGGTTCTCGGAATGGATACCGTCATCGAATCGGATGAGGTTTTTGCGCAGAACACCACATATCCCGCTATCAAGGCAAAGGCAGGCTCAAAGGCGGCTGAATTTGCAAAGGCAAACGGATATACCTTTATCGACCTTGACACAGGCGAAGAAACAAAGGGAACAAAGGTAACCACAAGTGTTTCGACCGGTGGAAGCAGCGGCGGAACAACAACTACAACTACAACTCCCGCAGTTACCGATTTCAAGCCCGAAGGTGCGACCGTTTGGGGACATTCTTCCGGAAAATATAACGGCGGAGACATTATAAATACTTGGTGGGCTTATTATGACGACACAAAGACCCTTGAATTCGTTTCCGCAACGACAAGTTATAATGAGACCGGTTCTGTTGGAAATGTTGATAAAGACGGAGACACATGGGCAGAATATAAGGATGTTATCGAACACGTTATAGTTGGTGATAATATCGCCAAGATATCCGGTAGCTCCTTCCTTAATTATACAGCACTCAAGGATGTTCGCATGGGCAAAAACGTAAGTCAGATCGACCCCAACGCATTTGGCGGTTGTACTTCCCTTACTACTATCTGGCGCGACGGTTCGGAACGCATTGAAGGCAGAGCAGACCTTACGGGAATTCAGAAGGTCAACGATGCTTATAAAAACACAGCTATCAGCGAGATGGTTCTTCCCGCCTCTGCGAAGGAGCTTACGGTTGACCTCTCCGCATCCATAAAGACCATTTATGCGCATGAGATCACAGACGCTCTCATTGAGTATGTAAAGACAAATCTTTACAATCTCCAAAGCATCAAAGATTCGAGCGTTAAGTATGAATACTGGGTTTATGTTGACCCCACTCTTCCCTCTTGCGGAGCCAGAAGCGTATTTAGCTTTGATGAAGCTACCGGAACTCTTACTGTTTACGGCGCAGGCAAGATTGACGATATCGTAAACTACTATGGCGGCGGTTCAAAGAATCAGCCTTGGTTCTCTATTAAAAAGGATGTTAAGCATATTGTTCTCAGCGATGCTATCACAAGCATAGGTAAATATGCATTCTGCGAATTTACAAATCTTGAAACTGTCCGGATCCCCGCATCCGAGAATTTTGAGATCCTCAATGCTGCTTTTGAAAAGTGCTCAAATCTAAAATCTATCTATAGATCGGGCACAGATCCTATTGAGGGTACTATTGACATCAGAAATGTACACACAATAAACCCCTGGACATTTGCATATGATTTCCTCATTGCCAATATTATTCTCAGCCCCCGGGCTGAGAAAATCGGAACATCTGTTTTTGAGGAAAATATAACCGCAAACCTTAAAAATGTTTACGGAACACCCGGCTCTTATGCTGAAAGCTATGCGGCAGACAACGGACTTACATTCTTTGATATTTCCGTAAGCACTCCCGAGCCTATCACCTGCACTCCTCCGGAGACCACCGTTCTCGAGACCGAAACCGAGACTCCCGAGACTACTGCTGCACCCGAAACCGATACTGAAACCGAAACTCAAGTACCCGAGGAGAGCACCGGAGCATCGGTAACACCCGGGCTTATCATTTCCCAGCAGGGTGAAAAGGATAACGAAAAGGGTGATAATACTTCATCGAGTGAATCCAATATTCTTCCCATAATAATTATCGTAGCTGCTGTAATTGTTGTTGCAGTTGTTGTGGTTGTTATTGTGATAATCGCAAAGAAGAATAGAAAACAGAAATAATTTGTAAAACCAAATGATGCAGAGCCATAAATGTTTTGGCTCTGCATCTGTTTTTTGAATAAGTGAAATATAAATTGAAATTTATCAAAAATATTCTCTCATAATTTTCCTTTTCTCAAAACACAATTCAATATAAAAAATTCAAAAACTATTGACAAAAAAGTACAAATGTGGTATGATTAACCTGCGACATAACTGAATAAATCCTACAGAAAGTGTGTATTTTTATTTTGATAAAAATACAGGCTCTATTTTCGCACACTTATTTGTAGGCAAAAATTAAAAAGTTATGTCGCAGTAACGAGCAGTGTATTTTTTGCGTGTCGCTCGTGAAGCGGCACGTTTTTATTTTTAGGAACATTGCTCCTTACTGCGCATGACGATGACGAAAGGAGGCTGTGCTTACCATCGCCGGCGTTCTAATTAAATTACAATAAATTTAAGGAGAAAGTCATGAAAAATTCAAAAAAAGTGTCTTTAGTTTTGTATTTTGCATTAGTGGCGGTTATTATAATGAGCTGTGCTATGCAAGTTTTTGCAACCTCGGAGGGCGAGACAGAAGTAACTAAGATCGTTCTTGAAGGCGGCGGAACAATTGAGAGTCCTTATCTTATTAAAACAGAGGAGGAGCTTTTGGCATTTGCTAAATGCGAGGTTGAAGCATCAGCTTTGGATTGTTATGCTTTGGCAAATGATATCGTTGTTACAGCAAAAAGCTGGGTGCCGATTGGAACAGTAGCAACCTTTAGCGGAACATTTGACGGAAGAGGACATACCGTTTCCGGTGTTATCCTTGTGGGAAGCGGCTATTCCGATACAGGCTTCTTTGCTAATAACCGCGGACTTATTCAGAATTTGACGGTTGATGTCAAATTTATCGCCGGCGGCCGTACAGGCGGTCTTGTTGCATACAACGAGGGCGTTATAAGCAATTGCTTTGTTTCCGGTTCTGTTGAAAGCTCGGGAAACAATGTTGGCGGACTTGTTGGTGAAAATAACAACGGAATAATAAAATATTCTGGTTCAAGCGCAGTTG
>CAYPKQ010000001.1:0-15138 GCA_964411355.1 uncultured Lachnospiraceae bacterium | reverse complement strand
GCAGGGTAATGTTAGCGGAAACAGCTATGCCGGAGGCTTGGTAGGATTCAATCACTATGATAGAGGTAGCTATACTTCTGTTATTAAGAATTGTTATGCTGCCGGAAAAGTGAATGACGGAGAAGGTGCCGGTTTGGTCGGCTACAGTAATGGACAGATTTATAACTCATATTATTGTTCTGTAAATACAGGTAATAAGATTGGGTATGCTGTTTCAACCGACAATCTACAAAACTTTGACATATTCTATATGTGGGATTTTGACAACATCTGGGAGATAAACAGCGGTTATCCCTATATCAATGTCAGAGGAGAAGCAGACGAGATCGAATTTGAGGGCGATGGAGATATTGAATGCCCCTATCTCGTAGAAAATGAAAGACAGCTTCATGCTCTTGCGATGGGAGAAGCAAAAACAGGCGCAAAGATTTATTATCAGCTTACAAATGACATTGTTCTCACAGCAAAATTCTGGACACCTATCGGATTGTATAATTCTTTCATAGGTATTTTCGATGGAAACGGATATACGATATCAAATGTTTCCAATACAGGAACAGATCTTGGCGTAATGGGCTTGTTTGGAGGAAATTCCGGAACGATTCAAAATCTTAAGGTAAGCGGAAAGATAGACGGAACAAATAATGTTGGGATGCTTGCCGGTGCAAACTATGGTTTGATAACCAATTGCTTTAGCTCCGGCACTGTAAGCGGCACAGAAAACTATATCGGTGGGCTTGTTGGTGAAAATAACAACGGAATAATAAAATATTCTGGTTCAAGCGCAGTTGTATCCGGTGCAAATTATGTCGGTGGATTGGTAGGTTACAACTCTAGTTATTACGGTAGCAGAAATGCAGAAATAACCAACTGCTATGCGCAGGGTAATGTTAGCGGAAACAGCTATGCCGGAGGCTTGGTAGGATTCAATCACGATGATAGCGGTAGCTATACTTCTGTTATAAATTGTTGCTATTCCATAGGTTTTGTCAATTGTACAGGAAATGCGGGCGGTCTTGTTGGATCAAACAATGCAACAATAGCTTCTTCGTATTACAACAAGCAGACAACAAATCAGACAGACACTGACAAGGGAACACCCGTTTCCACTGATGAAATGAAGCTTGCTGCAACATATGCAGGCTGGGATTTTGTTGATGTTTGGGCAATTTCCGAAAGTGTAAATGACGGTTATCCTTATATCAGAGGTCTTGAACCGATTGAGATCGTTAATGTAACAGGCATAACCCTTGACAAATCAAGCGCAACCATGAAGGTTGACGATACATTGACTCTCACAGCAACTGTTGCTCCCGATAATGCAACAGATA
This sequence comes from uncultured Lachnospiraceae bacterium, assembly GCA_964411355.1. Taxonomy (GTDB): domain Bacteria; phylum Bacillota; class Clostridia; order Oscillospirales; family CAG-272; genus SIG710. Next base: position 13,807 of record CAYPKQ010000001.1, on the reverse strand, counting down.
AGAGCGTTACATGGACTTCGTCCGCACCGAGCGTTGCAACAGTAACATCAAGCGGCATTGTAAAAGCAAAGGCTGCAGGTACTGCAGTAATTACCGCAACAACTACCGATGGCGGCAAGACTGCAAGCTGCACTATTACGGTCACCGAGGCAACAATTGCTGTTACAGGCGTAATCCTTAATAAGACTACTGCAACCTTGACAGAGGGAGAAACACTCACTCTTACAGCAACCGTTACTCCTTCCGACGCTACAAACAAGGCTGTTACATGGACTTCCTCCGACGAGGGTGTTGCAACTGTTGCAAATGGTGTTGTAACTGCAAAATCTGCCGGTGAAGCAACAATTACTGTAAAAACAGCAGATGGCAGCAAGACAGCTACTTGTGTTGTAACAATAAAAGCTCCCGTAACTCCCGATGAGCCGGATGTCCCCGATGAACCGGACGTACCCGATGAGCCCGAAACTCCTGCCGATGTCACTGTTTATACAGAGGCAAAGAAGAGCGTGGTTCAAGGTTCTGAATTTACTTATACCGTAAGCTTTGCGGGAACATACGATGGATATGCTTTCACTCTTCCCGTTCAGGATGGCTTTACAATTACAAATGTAGCAGCGGCAGACGGTATTGATGTTACAGATATCGACGGAAGTTATCTCATTTCCGTACTTGGCGGTCTTGGAAAGAAGGATGCCGAAAAGGAAGTGATCGTAACAGTTACAGTATCTGTTGCAAAGGATGCACAGCTTGGTGACAGACCCCTTGCTCTCAGTGATATCGAGATAGCAAATGATATGGGCGATATTGTTGAAAATATTGACTATAACTATGCTGTAATCAATGTAACAGATCAGATTCCCGGCGATATAAACGGTGACGGTAAGTTCAGTTATGCGGATGTTTCGAAGCTTTATGCTTTGTTCCGCCAAAAGACAACTGTTTCCGACTATATTGATACAGATATAAACGGAGATGGTAAATTCAGCTATGCGGACGTTTCAAAGCTTTATGCAATTTTCAGAAAAAAGGCTGATTTTAACTGATCTTTAAATTTTTTAAGCCCACGGCATTTCCGTGGGCTTAATTTCCCCTTATTTTTCTTTTCTCCAAACTTTATCTATTGACATATCGGCTTTTTTTTGTTATAATTTAAAGAGGACTATGAAAAGAGGAAGGGATGTGAGCAAGTGAAGCATTTTGAGAGTATTCTCGGAAACGACGAGCTTCGTTTGCGTCTGGCAAGAGACATAAGAGAAAGAACTCTGTCCCATGCCTATATCATTGAAGGTCCTCACGGGTCGGGAAAGCACACGCTTGCAAAAAATCTTGCAGCCGCACTCTCCTGCGAAAACGTAAACGTAAATAATCCTTCCCACCCCCTTCCCTGCCTTGTATGCCCCTCATGCAAAAAGATTCTCGGTGACAAATCTCCCGATGTTATTACGGTAAGTCGTGAGGAAGACAAGACAAGCATGGGCGTTGACATAATAAGAGATCTCAGGAGCAACGTGAGGCTTCTTCCCAACGATCTTGATACCAAGGTTTATATCATTGAAGAAGCACATCTAATGAACGAACAGGCTCAAAACGCTTTCTTGCTGACCCTCGAAGAGCCGCCAAAATTTGTGGTCTTTCTTCTTCTTGCAGAAAATTCTCTGAGCCTTCTTGAAACCATTAAAAGCCGTGCTCCCATCCTCCGAATGAGACCGGTACCCGAAGATGTGGTTGCAAATCATATTGTCTCAAAAGAGCCGAGAGCAAAAGAGCTAAAAGAAACCTCTTCCGAGGAATTTGATGAGATCATCAAGCTTTCGGGGGGATTTGTAGGTCAAGCTCTGGAGCTTCTTGATGAAAAAACAAGAAAGCCTCTTCTTGCGGCAAGGCATATGGCAAAAAGCTTCATTTTGCTGATGACAGAGAGAAAAAACGGCAAAAAAGCTGCTGAAATCATCGAAAGCTTTTCAAAAAAACGAGACGAGCTTTTGCGGCTTCTCGCTGAAATCGAGCTTGCGGCAAGAGATCTGCTCATCGTCAAAAAAAGCGAAAATGCTCCCCTTTGCTTCTTCACAAATGAGGAAGAGGCATCTGAGCTTTCTTTCAAATTTAAATCCGGAGTCATCATGGAGCTTATCGGAAATATTTACGAGGCAAAGGAAAGACTTCGTGCAAATTCAAATGTGCGTTTGACGCTATTTGAGCTTGCTATAAAATGCGGACTCCTATAAAAATAAAGCAATAATGGAGAAATATATGAATAACAACGAAAATCAGACCCCTAAAAATCCAAATCAGGGAAATCAGAAAAACAGGGGCTACCACGGAAAGGGACATAACAAAAATTACCGTCCCGGTTACCGCACTCACAACAAAAATCACGAAAAAAGAGATAATGAACCTCTGAAGAACGAGACTCTTTCTCCTTCCACCGAAAAGATAAAAAGCGAAAACCTTTCCGAGGCGGAGGTGCAAACAAACACTTCTCCGGGAGCAACGGAATATTCTGTAACAGTCGATCTTTCGGACGATGCCACTCTTCTTATAGACGAAGCTCCGGAAAATGACGATTCACCAAAGGTTGAGGTAGTTGGCATCAGATTTAAAAAGGCTGGCAAGGTATATTATTTTGCTCCCGGAAATTTCAAGCTTCATCTCGGTGATGCCGCAATCGTTGAGACTGCAAGAGGTCACGAGCTTGGTGACGTTGCTTGCGCCAACAGAATGGTAAGAGAAAAGGATATCGTTCAGCCCCTTCGTCCCGTTATCAGAATAGCCACGGCGGAGGATGTACGCCACGGTGAAGAAAACAGAAAAAAAGAAGATGAGGCATTTTCCATCTGCCTTTCAAAAATAGCAGAGCACGGTCTTGACATGAAGCTGGTGGATGTTGAATATACTTTTGATAACAGTAAGCTTCTTTTCTATTTCACAAGTGCAGGAAGAGTTGACTTCAGAGAGCTTGTAAAGGATCTTGCGTCCGTATTCCGCACAAGAATAGAGCTTAGACAAATAGGAATTAGAGACGAAGCAAAGCTTATGGGCGGTCTCGGTGTTTGCGGCAGACCTCTCTGCTGCGCCAGCTTCCTTTCGGATTTTGTTCAGGTTTCAATAAAGATGGCAAAGGAGCAAAATCTTTCCCTCAATTCCACAAAGATATCCGGCTCATGCGGAAGGCTTATGTGCTGTCTCAGATATGAACATGACACATATGAGGCTGAAATAAGACTTACGCCTCCTGTGGATTCGGTTGTCAAAACCGAGGACGGTGTCGGCACCGTTATAGAAACAAGCCCTCTTGCAGGACTTATAAAGGTAAGGCTGAATGATAAGGCTGACTTAGTTCCGAAGTTCTATCACAGAGATTCTGTTAAGGTCATCAGCTCACCCAAAAGAAGCACTAATAACGACGAAGAAGAACCGGATAGTGAGGAATGATTCCTAAAAATCCATATTTTTTTGCGTTTTTCCGTCAAAAAATCTTATTTTGTATCAACTTTTTTCGCAAATCATATTGATTTTTGTGATAAATGTGATAAAATATTAGTATATACTAAATATGGAGGTGTAACAACGTGGCTTTCAAGATCGATTCCGATAAGTGTCTCGGCTGCGGCGCTTGCGCCGGTTCTTGCCCCGTAGAGGCTATTTCCGAAAATGACGGCAAGTTCGTTATCGATGCTGATACTTGCATCGGTTGCGGTGCTTGCGCAGGTTCTTGCCCTGCTGAAGCTATCGAAGAGGCTTAATTTCGGTACATAATTATACAGATGGAGCAGGCATTTCGCCTGCTTCTTTCTGCAAAGGAGTTAAAATGACCGACACGATTTTATTTGAAGGCGAAAGACTTGATACGGTCAATGAGAATATTCGCCTCATTCAGAAGAAAGAAGGACTTACCTTTGGCACAGATGCCTATCTGCTTGCTGCATTTATGCGCCCCTCAAAAAATGCAAGAGTGCTCGAGCTTGGCGGCGGTACGGGGATAATTTCTCTGCTCTGTGCTTCGAGGGGAAAGTTCAAAGAAATATATATTGCCGAAATTCAAGAGGATTTCGCCGAGCTTTGCCGTCGAAATGCTATTCTTAACGGACTCGACAGCGCAGTCAAAACTCTTTGCGCCGATGTTCGTGAACTGCGTTCCGAAAATTTTGGCGGTGAGCTTGATATCGTTTATTCAAACCCGCCCTATATGCGTGTAGATGCAGGTAAAAGGAATGAGCATGATGCAAAGTTCATTGCAAGGCACGAGGTTTGCGGAAATATTGAGGATTTTTGCCATGCGGCATCGCACCTTCTAAAATTCGGAGGACTTTTCTACTGCGTTTACCGCCCCGACAGAATGTGCGACCTTCTTGCGGCTATGCGAAAGCATAAATTAGAGCCTAAACGAATGACATTTGTTTCTGCCGATACTTCTGCCGCGCCCTCCATGATACTTGTAGAAGCAAAAAAAGGCGGCAGCACAGGACTCAGGCTTACAAGACCTCTTTTTCTGCATCTTTGTGATAAGGATAAAAGCGGTTGTCGCTCAGAAAGTGAGGACGCAAAAAATATATATAAAAATTGCTCTTTTGAAGCTTTTGAAGGAGATTTATGAAGGATACAAAAAGACTGCTCAGCTATGTAAGACGTGCAGTTGACGATTATGAAATGATAAAAGAGGGTGATAAAATTGCAGTTGGAGTTTCTGCGGGCAAGGATTCGCTTACTCTTCTCTGTGCAATGGCGGCTCTGCGCCGTTTTTACCCTAAAAAATTCGAGCTTATTGCCATAACCATTGACATGGGCTTTGAGGGTATGGATTTTTCGGAAATAGAAAAGCTCTGCCGTGAGCTTGATGTGGAATACCATATCGTACCCTCGCAGATAGCAAAAATAATATTTGACGTCAGAAAAGAAAAAAGCCCTTGCTCTCTTTGCGCAAAAATGCGCAGAGGCGCACTTCACAATGCGGCAAAGGAGCTTGGCTGTACCTCGGTTGCGCTGGGGCATCATTTTGATGACGCTGTTGAGACTTTTATGCTCAATCTTTTCTTCGAAGGAAGGCTTGGGTGTTTTTCGCCCGTTTCGTATCTTTCAAGAATCGGTCTTAATCTCATACGCCCCATGGTTTATATGCCCGAAAAGGATGTCAAATATTTTGCATCGCAAAATGAGCTGCCCGTTGTAAAATCAAGCTGCCCCGCCGATGGAAACACCGAACGTGAGGAGATGAAAAAGCTGCTTCACGACCTTGACAAAAAGCACAAGGGGCTTCGTTACCGCATCTTCGGAGCAATGCAGCGAGGAGAGATCGACGGCTTCAGGCCCGCCGACCGTCTCGCAGGAATTGAAGCCTATTCAGAAGAGTAGTTTCACCACTGCGGCGGTAAGCGCACGCACGCTTGACCAGCGCAAACTTTTGAAAAAGTTTGATCAAAACTTTACCTAACAGCACTTGCGGTAACCGTTCGATAAATTACTGTATTGCGACAAAAAAGGATTGGGGCAAAAGCTTCCGAAAAAGCAAATGCCCCAATCCTTTTTATAATTTTTTATCTTTCTTCTCTGTAATAATTAAGTCCGAGACCTTGTGGAGGATGATTCTCCTTTTTATCACGGATACTCGTGACGGTAAGGACAATGATAGTTACCACATAGGGCAGCATTTTAAGAAGAGGAGCTGCCGTCATGGTCTGTAAAAACTTGAGAGGAACAAGTGTTGGAATAAACTGTCCTGCAATAAAGAGTGCTCCGAATATTACCGAACCGACAATGCTCAGATGAGGTCTCCAGAGCGCAAATATTACCAGTGCCACCGCAAGCCAGCCGAGAGCCTCGATACTGAGGTAGCTCTCACGGGAGCCTGCATAATCCATGATATAGCAAAGACCGCCAAGACCCGAAATTCCGCATCCGATGCTTGTTGCAAGGTACTTATAAAGAGTTACGTTGATACCTGCCGCATCCGCTGTTGCGGGGTTTTCGCCTACCGCACGAAGGTGCAGACCAACCTTTGTTTTAAAGAGCACAAATGAGGAGAGGAGCGCAACGATAAGCGCAAGGAAAACCATAACTCCGCAGTATTTAAGTCCGTTTGTCTGATCCGCAAAAGGAAATCTGAATGCGGAAAGTGCCTTAAGATAGGGGATGGAATTGCCCTCTTTAAGACCGTACATAATATACTTCATAAGACCGACACCAAATGTGGTCATTGCAAGACCGGTAACATTCTGGTTTGCATGAAGCGTCACCGCAAGGAAGCTGAAAATCACGCCCATGAGGAAAGCGGCAAGAAATGCAGCAATAATTCCGACGGTAACAAGCAAAAATCCGTTTGTAATACCGCCCACTATCATATAGTGGAGAGCGGCACAGCCGCCTGCCGCGCCAACGCACATAACTCCGGGAATTCCGAGGTTAAGGTGTCCCGCTTTTTCGGTTATTATCTCACCTGTTGAACCATAGAGAAACGTCATACCGATGGCGATAGCATTGAGAATATAATCTATAATCATTTTTTAGCTACCCCCTTATCTCTGAACATTATCTTATAATTTATGAAGAACTCACATCCGATTACGAAGAAAAGAATTATGCCCACGATGATATTCTGGAATGCGGTACTGATTCCATAGTCGTTTGCAAATTCATAAACGCCCTGCTGGAGGAACACAATAAGAAATGACGTTGCCACCATGATAAGGGGGTTGAATTTTGCAAGCCAGGAAACCATAATTGCAGTAAATCCTCTGCCGCCAACAGCATCGGTTGTGACCGAATGGTCGAGGGCACTCACTATAAGGAAACCTGCGATTCCGCAAAGTGCCCCCGAAACGATAAGGGTGCGGATGATAACGGTTTTAACATTGATTCCGATATAACAAGCGGTTTTTTGACTCTCGCCAACAACAGAAATCTCATATCCCTGCTTGAAATAATTGAGATAGATATACATAAATACCGTGAGCACGGCAACCACTGCTATAAGGATGAAATAACGGTGATAAACGATGGGCATATGTCCGAAAGCCTGCTCACCGAGGGAGCTTGAGCCTGAGGGAACCCAAACGATAAGGAAATATGCAACAAGCTGAGTTGCAACATAGTTCATCATAAGGGTGAAAAGGGTTTCGTTGGTATCCCATTTTGCTTTGAAGATAGCGGGGATAACCGCCCATATCATACCTGCAAGGATCGATGCCGCAGCCATGCAGATGAGAAGCACCCAGTTTGGCATTTTGCCGCCAAAATAGATGGTGCAGGCAACTGCCGCAAGGCAGCTCATAAGAACCTGACCTTCAGCTCCTATATTCCAGAATTTCATCTTAAAGGCGGGGGTTACGGCAAGGGAAATGCAGAGAAGGACAGCCAGATCCTTTGCCATTTTCCAGATTCTTCTCTCTGTTCCGAAAACGCCGTCATAAAGGGTCTTATAAAGCTCCATGGGCTTAACATCGAGAATTATTTGGCAGAGAAGACCGCAGAAAAGAAGTCCGAGAGCTATTGCAGAGAGTCTTATGAGAAGTGACTGCCAGATGGGCATTCTGTCTCTTTTTACGATGTGAAAAAGAGGCTCGTGCTTTTTTATATTAGCCATTATCTCTTTCCTCCTTTGCAGTTCTTTCGGCGTCCTCAAAAATCGAGGTGCTCTTTGTCATAAGCAAGCCGATCTCTTCCTTTGTTGTATTTCTTGCATCGACGATGCCCGTTATCTTGCCTGAAGCCAAAACGATGATCCTATCGCAAAGCTCAACGAGAACGTCGAGGTCTTCACCAACGAAGATAACGGCAACTCCTCTTGCCTTCTGGTCGTTGAGAAGATTATAAATCGTATAAGAAGAGCCGATATCAAGTCCTCTTACGGGGTATGCCGCCATAAGCACCGACGGTGCGGAGGCTATCTCTCGTCCAACAAGCACCTTCTGAACATTACCGCCCGAAAGACGGCGAACGGGTGTTGTTGCGCCGGGAGTTGCAATTTCAAGACTCTGAATTATCTCCTTTGCCAGATTCTTGGGTGCCTTTCTGTCAAGGAACATGGATGCGCCTCTCTTGTAGCTGCGGAGCATCATGTTGTCTATGATATCCATATTTCCAACAAGTCCCATTCCCAGTCTGTCCTCGGGAACGAAGGAAAGTCTGACTCCGAGGTCTCTTATCTGAAGGGGTGTTTTGTCGCGGAGATTAACATCCTCGCCTGTTTTGGGGTCTTTATACGTAATTGTTCCGCACTCAAGATGCTGAAGTCCCGCAATTGCTTCAAGAAGCTCTCTCTGTCCGCTTCCCGCAATGCCCGCAATACCCAGAATTTCACCCGAATTTGCTGTAAATGAAATATTATCAAGAAGCTTTATACCCTCATGGCTTGTGCAGTTGATGCCATCAAGGATAAGACGTTCACATGGCGAAACAGGGTCAAGTCTGTCGATATTGAGCGTAACCTTTTTGCCTACCATCATCTCCGTGAGCATACTCTCGGTAGCGGCAGCGGTTTCGACTGTTGCGATATGTTCACCGCGGCGAAGTACAGCAACTCTATCCGAAATTGAAAGCACCTCATGGAGCTTGTGAGTGATTATCATGATAGCCTTTCCGTCATCTCGCATACGGCGAAGCACGTCGAAAAGCTTTTCTGTTTCCTGGGGGGTAAGAACGGCGGTAGGCTCGTCCAGAATGAGGATATCGGCACCACGGTAAAGTACTTTTATTATCTCAACGGTCTGCTTTTCCGAAACCGACATCTCGTATATCTTCTTTTTGGGGTCTATATTGAATCCGTAACGCTCGCAAATTTCGAGCACTCGGTTATTTACATCCTTAATATTGTATCTTTTGCCGTCATCAATTCCGAGCACGATATTTTCACTTGCCGAAAAAACATCAACAAGCTTGAAATGCTGATGTATCATGCCTATCTTATAGTTAAATGCATCCTTTGGCGAACGAATGACGACCTCCCGTCCGTCAACGAATATCTGTCCTTTATCGGGGAAGTAGATGCCCGATATCATATTCATAAGAGTTGTTTTTCCGCATCCGTTTTCACCAAGGATAGAAAGAATCTCCCCCTTATAAACGGTCAGATCAACATTATTATTGGCTATGACCTTTCCAAAGGTCTTTGTAACGCCACGCAGTTCAAGTGCAACCGATTTTTCCACGCTGTACCTCCGTAAATTTTAGAGATGCCTTATCTTTATAAAATTATCAAAATGTGGCGGAGCGTTTGCTCCGCCACTCCGTTTGATATTCGGATATTAGTATGCGCTGTTGAGAAGTGTGATACCGTCAATTGTTACATTGAAGTAAGGAGCGCTTCTGTATTCGGACTCATGGAAGTAACCGTCAGAAACAGCCTCTGTGTCGCCTGTGAACGCCTCGTCTGTATCAACGTCAGCCATGTAAGTTGTGAGAGCTTCGCCGCCAACTGTGATGAAGCCTTCTGTAGCTGTGTCGAATACCTTAACAGAACCGTCAAGAAGACCGGCCTTAACCTCTTCGAGCATCTCTACTGTGCCTGCAGCTGCAGCCAGAGTATTCACGTCTGTGAGAACAACAGAGCCTGTTGCGATTGTACCTGTGTAGTCAACAGGAATAGCCTCGCCTGCCATTGTGTTCTTGCAGATGAGCTCAAAATAAGGAGCCCAGTTGATTCTGGATGCTACGATAAATGTGTTGGGGCAATCCTCAACTGTGCTTCCGTTGTAGGAAACGTTGGGGATGTTTGCTTCCTCACAAGCTGTGGGAGCACCCATGGAGTCAGCATGCTGAGAAATGAGGTCGCAACCGCCTGCGATAAGAGCCTGAGCAGCTGTCTTCTCTGCGTTCTCATCATACCAAGAGCCTGTGAACTGAACGTCCATAACTACTGTGGGGCAAACAGACTTTGCGCCAAGGTAGAAGGATGTGTAACCGGACATAACCTCTGCATATGTAAATGCACCTACATAACCGATCTTCGGAACGTCGCCCTTAAGTGCGCCTGCCTCGATGATCTCGTTGAGCTTGAGACCTGCAGCAACACCTGCAAGGTATCTACCCTCATAGATAGAAGCAAATGCATTGTGGAAGTTAGCGAGACCCTCTGTGTGAGCCATTGTACCTGTTGCATGGCAGAACTGAACCGCAGGGAATTCCTTCGCAGCCTTGATCATGTATGTTTCATGACCGAAGGAGTCAGCAAAGATAACGTCACAACCCTCGTCAACGAGGTCGCAAGCAGCCTCGTAGCAAGCATCGGACTCGGGAATGTTCTTCTTCATGATAACCTGCTCGTCTGTGAGACCGAGAGCAGCCTTAGCCTCTTCTACGCCGTTCATAAAGTTAAGGTCGTAGGTAGAGAACTCGTCATGGAGAAGGATAACGCCAAGCTTAAAGTCAGCATTAGCGGCAGCCTCGCCCTGTGTGTCAGCAGCTGTGTCTGCAGCTGTGTCTGCGCTTGTGTCCTTAGCATCGCCCTCAGCATCGCCGCAAGCTGCAAGAGCAAAGCAAGAAACGAGCATGAGAAGTGCAAGAACGATGGATAAAAGTTTCTTCATGGTATTTTTCCTCCAAAAAATTTTTATTTCACACGGTCTTTTCACCGAGTAAAAACATCATTAGATTTAAAGAAACCGGAATAAAGAATACGAAGATATTTTAACTCATTTTACGAAAATTGTCAAGACCGATTTTTGCAAATTAAGTCACAGGAAAAAGGCGTTTTTTTAGGCACAATGCACATAAATATTACATTTTAGATTAAAATCCAAGTAAAACGCCTCTCTTTTTTTCGCCAAATTGTGTACTTTTGACCAAAAACTTCCAATATTAAACAAAAAAACGAGAGTTTAAAAGATAATACGCGAAACATATAAGTGCCCGAAGGAAATTATTTAATTAAACCCATCAATCGCAAAAAATCGACTGTTTCTATTGACTTTGATATGAGTATGGTGTATAATAGTTGCAGACGCAACGGTTGCGTCTGCAACTATTTTTGTTGGAGGTAAAAAATGCCGTCGATCTCAAGATGCATTAACATTCTCAGCCGTGCTTCGGGGATGTTCAGAAGCGCAAATATGAAAAATCAAGAGCTTCGTCCATATCTACAAAGCTATATTCTGGTGCTGACGAGATGCCCGGGACTCTCGCAAGAGCAGATAGCAAGGAGACTTTGTGTTGATAAAAGCAGTGTTACCCGTGCACTCGCAACCCTTGAAAAGCTTGAATTTGTGACAAGAGTCAGGGACGAGGAGGACAAGCGCATAACACTGGTTTATCCAACCGAGAAGGCGATCGAGAGCAGAGAAGAGATAAAGAAGGCATATAAAGAATGGAATTCATATATAAATCAGAGCTTCACCGAGGATGAGGCGGCGGAATTTATCAGGCTTCTGGAAAAAGCGGCAAAGCACGCTGCCGAATACGCCGAAGCCGAGCTTGACGGAGTTGATTTTTCCGATGAAGCACCACTTGAGACGGAGGAAAACATAAAATGAAGCTAATAGCAAAATATCTCCGCAAATTTATCGGCACTATGCTTCTCGGTCTCAGCATCAAAATTGTCGGAACTCTCATGGATCTGCTACTTCCCTATATTCTTGCACATATCGTTGACAATGTTGTGCCGATGGGAGATAGAAACGCAATATTTCTCTGGGGAGGATTTATGATAATCTGCTCCGTCATCGCTCTTGTGGGCAACATCATTGCAAACAGAATTGCGGCGGCGGTTGCGAGAGACACAACCAAATCTCTACGTCACGATCTTTTCGGAAAGGTCATGTATCTTTCCTCCGAGTGCCTTGACAAGCTGACAATACCCAGCCTTGAATCAAGATTGACATCCGATACCTTTCAGATACACAGAGTTGTTGGAATGATGCAGAGAATCGGTGTTCGAGCCCCCATTCTTCTCATCGGTGGAATTTTTCTCACCGCTTTCCTCGACCCGGTACTGACGCTTGTGATGGTGGCAACGCTTCCCTTTATCGGAGTAACCGTTTTTCTGGTTTCAAAAAAGGGTATTCCCATGTTCACAGAAGTCCAAAAGGGCGTTGACAGCATGACGAGAGTTGTCAGAGAAAATGCGCAGGGCGTGAGGGTCGTCAAGGCTCTTTCAAAAACCGATTACGAGCGCAGACGCTTCGACTCTGCAAACCGAGAGCTGGTGCGCCTCGAAAAAAAGGCAAGCCTTACCATGGCTCTGACCAATCCCATGATGACCCTTTTCCTTAATATCGGTCTTGCTGCCGTTATCCTTATCGGAGCATACAGAGTTCGAGGTGGGGTCTGCGAGCCGGGAGTCATCATTGCATTTATGTCTTATTTCACCATAGTTACAAACGCAATGCTCACCATAACGCGAATCTTTACCATGATGTCCCGCGGAACAGCATCCGCCAACAGAATAGGTGAGGTTCTCGATCTTGAGCCGGATCTTCCCGTATCAGATGGGCTTGAAGGCACCGAGAAGGACGGATATCTTGTTTTTGAAAATGTCAATTTTTCATATAACAAGGTCAAAAATAACCTTACAAACATCAATTTTTCCCTTCCTCGCAGTGCAACACTTGGCATTATCGGCTCAACCGGAAGCGGTAAATCGACTCTCATCCGGCTCATTATGCGATATTATGACCCCGATAGCGGCAAGATTTTTATCGACGGAAAAGACATTCGCTCATATGAGCCTTCCGAGCTTCATTCCAAAATCGGTATCGTAAGGCAAAACGATTTTCTCTATAATGACACCATCGAAGAGAACATCCGTTTCGGACGCAACATATCCACAGAGGATATAATAAAGGCGGCAAAAATCGCCCAGGCAGACGCTTTTATCGCCGAAAAGGAAGACGGCTATTCACATATGCTCACCGCAAAGGGAACAAATGTTTCGGGCGGACAAAAGCAGAGGCTTCTCATTGCAAGAGCCCTCGCCTCCGCCCCCTCTCTTCTCATTCTTGACGACTCCTCCTCCGCTCTCGACTATAAGACAGATGCAACTCTCCGCCGCGCCATAAGCGAAAATTATTCGGATACCACCACCGTTATCGTTGCGCAGAGAGTAAGCTCAATTATGAATGCAGACCTTATACTCGTGCTTGAAAACGGTGCTGTTATTGCCTCGGGCAAGCATGATGAGCTTATGGAAAGCTGTACGGTCTATAAGGAGATCAGCGATTCACAGTTAGGAGGTGCTATCCTTGACTGATAATAAGGCTATAAATAATATGGACAAAAAACAGGAAGGCATAAAAAAGAAAAGAATGCTTCGCAGGATGTTCTCCTATGTTTTCCGCTACAAGCGGCTTGCACTTTCGGCTTTTGCCGTTATGCTTGCCTCAAATATTCTTGCGCTCTGGGGTCCTATCCTTTCGGGAAGAGCCATAAATGCCATCGAGTCGGAAAGCGGCGTGGATATTCCAAAGGTGCTTTATTTCTGCATTATGATGGTAATCGCATATACTCTTTCGGCACTTTTATCCTATCTCAATTCGATAATTATGGTAACACTCAGCCAGAAGATCACTTATACTATGCGTAAAGAGATATTTGAGCACCTGACGACCCTTCCCGTATCTTATTTTGACACGACCGCAACCGGAGAGATAATCAGCCATATTTCATATGATGTCGATACGGTCAACACATCCCTTTCAACAGACCTGCTCCAAATGGGAGCGGGAATCGTCACCGTTACAGGCTCGCTTATAATGATGCTGACAATATCTCCCATCATGGTTACAGTATTTCTTTTCACTATTCCATTTTCGATCCTCGTCACAAGATATAAAGCCAAGAAGATCCAGCCATATTTCAAGGCAAGATCGGGTAAGATCGGTGA